>JBILVK010000036.1:0-24983 GCA_044370475.1 Bacteroidia bacterium | reverse complement strand
TTGAAACTTTTTCTCGCGGTATAATCGTCGGCAGCTCTGCTAATTTGGTCGCTTCTCTCTGGATTCTTGGTCTCATCTATTTCCTTCTGCAATTTGGTATCTGGATTCAGTGGATTGTAAAAGGGCCTAATAATGGTATTGCCATAAGAAAAGAAAAACGGAATACTAATACCCGTTGTTTTTGGAAAGAATTTGCCCAACTCAAAATTGGTTTGTACATCGTAAATATAATTGTCGGCCAAACTGCGTTCAAACAATTTCTTATCAATTCCTCCCCAGCCCACACTTCTGTAACTACCGCTCAATTGTACATTTCCAAAATCAGCTAATTTAGCCAAAACCCTACCTGTGGCTGCATCTCCACCCTTGGTGTTAAAGTCGGTCATGCGTAGCTCATTAAACCACACTTCAGAACATTTTGGTAAGCCATCATCTGTGGTGCTTCCCGGACGTCTTTTTGGGTTTCTTACACCCATCATCATAATGCGGAGCTGACTAAAATCTGGCATACCCACAACCGTATAAATTCCATTCCCTACGGCCCTGCTGTATGGAGCAGTAAAAGCAAAACCAGCATTGGTTCGGGCAATTTTTGTATTCACCATTTCTTCCAACAAAATGGTTATTTCATTTTCAGATGGCCAAATTTCGGAAGGGTCGGACGCCCCTTGATTGGTGATTTTTAAAGGAATCTCGTACTCGTAATAGTTATTAGATAAATCCGTTCCGAACCTAAAGAAAGCAGTAAGTTCATCATGCTTTACATCTGCACCCTCGGCATGCACAAACAACCTTAGCTTCCCATACTGCCTTAAATCTACACTGGTATTTTTAAATACGCCTCTTGCATCACCATCTTTCAAATTACAAGTAAGCAAACTAATGGATTGCTCATTTTGCTGCGTGCTATTGGGAGAACTAAAATCTATCTCACGTTGTATGCCAGGAGGAACTACATATACAATGGGTTTACGCTGACCATTCTTCTCAATATTTACAGTGGATACCACAAACTGGGTATTGTCTGTTGGGTCTAATGGCTTGTGCTCGCCACCTGCTTCTAAGTTGTTCAGGTATTTTCTCCAATCTGCTCTAACCAATTGCAAGGTAGCCATACGCAATATGGTAGGCTCGTTAAACCCGCGCATGTACATTCTAATAAAACGAATCGATTTAAAGTCGTTTATCTCGCCAACTTTGCGATCAAACTCCCTAACAGGAATTTTTAATTGATACCATTTTTCTGCTGCATAATTGCCGTTTATAAATTTGGCATTTGCGGTTAAAGTGTCTGTAACAAAATTTCTACCAATGGTAAAGGCATCTCGGGCAATTTCAATTTTATATTGAAAATACTCTTCAACTCCATTTACGGTATAATCTTTATTTAAATCTTCATTGTCGGGAATGTTGGTAGCTGCCGTAGGGTATGATTCTGGCGATTGGTCAACGGTAGGAGAGTTGCCTTGGTGTTTGTTGAAATTCTTATAACGTGTTAATACACCAGCTTTGGCTGTATCTAAATCTGTTCCTAGGTAGTAATGATAATTATCGTTTGAGGGGTCATTAAAGGCCTTCACATAGGCTGTTGAAGTAGGACCGTATAGATTACGTACTTGCGACAAATATTCGCTTTCAAAGAAGGCCTTTTCTGAATCGTCGTTTAAACCATCCATCCCGATGTCTTGATTTTGGCGCACTGCAGGATCTGCATCAAAGGCATAATTAATAACGGGTGCCCTAGATACCCTTCCCCATACTGTAGTATCGCAAAGGTCTAATTGTTCTGGATTGTTATTTTTCGGCAAGCCATTTTCGGCCACCCTTCTATTATCCCTTAATACGTCTTCTGAAATGTTTCCGAGGTTAATATACAAATAGCCTTTGTCAACACTCGCGGGCTTATCTGCAAAGGGGTCCATCACCCACATTTCTATATAATCTATATTGGCTTGCTCAAAGTCATTTTGGTCAATTTTGCGCATAATACCACCCCAATTCAAAGATGGATTTTTGAGAGATCCATCTGTATTGAGGTCTTTTATATTGTAGTTGTACGGCCCTCTTTCACTAGGGTAGAAAGACAAATCAAAAGTAGGTAAAGTAGTAGGTAAACCTTGTTGAATCTGCTTATTCTTAAATACATCTTGTTGTAATACCTCACGTGTAGCATGGGTAGAAAGGGCATTTGGATCATCCTTTAAATGCTGAGGCGTAAAGGCATCATTGCGATAAAAAGTAGTGGCAATGGTATACCAAGCAAGGTTGGCGCGTTTAAAGCCATATTCCAATTTGTTTAAGGAGTTTCCTTCTGGAAACATATCTGGTTGCCCTTGCGGTGTACTGGCCAAAGCCCAAGTATTGCCTAAGCGCAAATCAAAAGGAGTTTCAGCTCCTTCAAAGTCGTCTAAGTAGGCTGTTCCTTTTTGTTGCAAGGCATTTTGTACACCAGGTATTAACCTTGCATACTCGCCAGAAATGGTAAAATTAGATGCTTCTTTGGTTTCAATAAATGGTAGCTTATCTACCAATTTGGTTAAGAAACGCGATTGTTTGGTATAGGTTCCATCAACCCCAATTACGATATTTGAAATAGGCTCTTCACCAATATTTACCTTAGGTGTAAGTGGTCGCTCATTTAAATACATAAAGGTTGAACCTAAGATTAAATCTGGACTGTATTTATAATCGAACCTAGCACCAATTAAACTTTTTTGCTGTATTTGAAAAAGGTTATTGCTTTCAGAAGAAACCTTAATTACCGCACCAGAATTTAGTAAGGCAGAGTTTACAATTTTTACCCTACCCAAATTATAGTCTACAATAAAATCTGAGTTCTCTGTTAAAGGTGCTCCATTTGCTGTAACACGCACAGAACCTCTTGGCACGTTGGTAGACCCCAAAGAAATCTCGTTGGTGCTAGAGCCCTGGTACGTTCCTCTTAAGAAAAATTTATTGTATTGGGGTTGTTGAATGGCACTAAATCGTGTTGAATCGTATAAGGCAAAAAAGCAATAATAGGAGGCTAAGTTTTTATCGTTCACAAACCTGCTTTCTAAGAATTTTCCAAAAGGTTCAACGGTTGGCAAATAAACCCTGCCCGTTTGCGAGTTCACCGTCATGCCTTCAATATAGTCAAACAAACCATCCGAGACAGGCTCTTGTTGCGAGTTCACTTTATCTACATTGAACACATTTAACAAAGGCAAATTGCTTAAAAGAGGCTCATTCTTTACAGGCAAATAATTTAAGTCGCTACCACTTGGATCATCTGCATAAACCAAATTGAGTTTGAAATCTTTTGCCTGAATTTGGAAGGATCCCAAGGCATACACATTCTTCATCATCAAATCCCAAATAGGCAAATCTGGTCTTAAACTTGGGCCTTTCAGCATTTTCAAAAACAGCACCTCAGGATTGTCTGTATTACGCGGAATATCCTGACTAAAATCTCCCACTTTAAAAGGTATTCCATTGATGGTTCCTTCATATGCTACACACAAAACATCATCATTGTTTAGCGCTTGGTTCATGGAAATATAGCCTAATCGACTATTAAACGAAAATTCGTTTGGACCTAGTTGACGCGCAAAATTGATGCCTTGGTATTGTGAAATTGCTTTTAGGTTTGTGATAGGTAAGTCTTGGGTAATCTTATTTTCTATTTGATAACTTGCCCTAAATTTAGCTGCATCACTTGCATTGCCAAATCCATTTAAGTAGGTATTTGAATTGCTTGGGTCGTACAAATTATTTGCCCCATTACCTATAGATACACCTTGATTAACTTTCCAGTATTTATTGTCTAATCGGGCAGATTCACCTAAGTCTGCAAAACCAACCACATCCCTCGATTGCTCAAATGAACCACTTCGGTTTGTTACCCAAACCTCCACACGGGCAATCACCACAGGCGAACCCACAAATGGCAAATTGCGTAACCAAGCTTCGTAGTTATCTCTAAAATAATGGGCTAAAAAATAATGGCGATTCATGTCATAGTTATCGCACTGAATATTGAAAGGGGTAGTGGTGGTACCACCCGCCAATTCTGTCTCTTGGGTTTTACCTCTTTGCTGACTCACCACACTGGTTACGGTAAGTTTTCCAAATTGCATGGTGGCTTTTACCCCAAATAAACTCTGGCTACCTTGTATTAAAGATGAGTTCAAAGGCAAACTCACATTACCCAATTCTATTTTCTTAATGATATCATCATCCTTGCCCGCAAAGTCTAACTTCATTTGATTCTCAAACTCAAAGGTAGCCTCAGTATCATAATTCATGTTCACCTTTAGCTTGTCGCCAACCTGACCAGTAACATTCAATTGTATCTTTTGCTTAAAATCAAATTGCCCTGTTTTTTGCTGCCTCAAACTAAAGGCTGGGTTTTCAACCTTGTTAAAATTACCTGCAAAAATCACCTCTGCACTACCGCGGGGCCTAATATCTACAATGCCATTTCCAAAAATCTTATCAACTATTTTATTGCTAATATTTAGTTGGGGTAAAATACCGCCCCCTTTAGCAAAATTTTGGGCTTGTGCCCTCTGCCTAAAATAATCTTTATTGCTTTTATCGCCATCTTGTTTTATCTGGTTAGCAACTGAATTTGAAGACGGCAATTTATAATCGAGGTTTCCAATTTTAGTCGACCTATCATATCGGTATCTTTCGGGGTCGAGTTGGTATTTATCCTTAATAACAGCTGGATCAGACAAATCTAAAGGATGTCTTTTGCCATCTACTTCATAAGGTTTTTTATCGCGTAATGGGTATTTTAATTTCTCTAAACTATCTGGAGGTAGCACAGAGAAATCCCTCACCCTCCTCGGTGCAGTCCGGGGCGTAGCATTCCATACCATTGTAATAACAAAGGTTAAGGAAAGAAATGTTCTTATATATGTAAATTTTGAGCTACGAAACAATGTAGAGTTTTACCATCAAAGATTTTTTAGGGTTAGTTTAACCAGTTGCTCAACGCTACTTTCTGGATTTTGTTGTTTTATTTTCATAAGACTTTTTTCTGCTTCAGCTTTATTAAAGCCCAACATCACCAATGCAGAAAGAGCCTCATCGTAAGCGGGCGACCTAAATCCTGCGCTTTGCAGTAAGTCGGGCGATTCCACTTTCTTCAATTTATCTTGCAAATCTATTACCAATCGCTGTGCAGTTTTTGGCCCTATGCCTTTAATCGTTTTCAATAAATTCCAATTCCCGTTAAGGATTGCCAGCTTAATTTCACCAGGTTTTAAACTAGACAAAATCATGCGGGCAGTATTGGTGCCAACTCCGCTCACAGAAATTAAATTCATAAACAACTGGCGCTCCTCCTCATCTGCAAAGCCAAATAGCGTATGGCTATCCTCTTTTATAGATAGGTAGGTGAGCACTTTTAACGCCTCACCAGAACCTATTTTTTCGTAGGTGTTTAGAGAAATTTGTATAGAATAGCCAACACCGCCGCAGTCTATAATTAAATAGGTGGGCGATCTATGTGTTACTTTTCCTTGAATGTGTGCAATCACTGGAGTGGGGACTTTGCTAAGGTCGCAAAATAATAAAAGTTTTCATTTTTATGCAAAATTGCTTTGGCTCATGTAAATTTTTTTTCAAAGGCCTTTCAGCGCAAAAATGCTTGGGTTCAGACCGAAAAAAAGCAAAGCAAAAAACTATCTTTGAGCTATGCATTGGAAAAGAATAATTTATGGTTTAGGTTTATGGGTTATTTTTTCTCTGTTCGACCCAAACACCGTTGCTGCACAAGGCATTGAGAAGAAAGAGCAGCGCTACCCCAATGGCAATTTACTGTCGAAAGGCAAACTCAAAAACGGCCAAATGCACGGCATTTGGTTGTATTATTATCCCCAAGGAAAAGTTTTAGGCAAAGAAAAATACGCTAATGGAAAATTTGCTTGGCGCATTGAATATGACTCTACAGGGAAAAAAACGCGCGGAATAGACGCTGTTGGAGACACCATAGTTTACAAAACCTGCAACTGCAAAAATTAAGCTTACGAGAAAATTTTGGAAATAAATAATTGGACTGATTTTAAAGAAGTTGCTTTGCAGTCTTAATTCTGTTTAAAAAAGTAGAAGAAATAAAGTTAATTAAACTAAAAACTTAGTTCAATAAATAAGGGGTACTCATGATAAACTCAGGAATTTTTACCTCAAAAAGTTTACCATCAATTTGGCGTTCCATTAAATAGGTGCCATACATTTTACCAATATTAGAACCCAACAAACAACCAGAAACATACTGATGCTTTTCGCCTGGCTCTAGCAATGGCTGTTGGCCAACCACACCCTCGCCCTCCACTTCAGATTTGCCATCCAATGAATCTACCACGTGCCAATGTCTTCTCAGCAATTTCACTGTATGCTCACCTTGGTTTAAAATGGTAATGCGGTAAGCAAACATGTGCTTGTTTTCGCTAGAATCTAACTTATCAGATTGATAAGCTGTTTCTACCATTACTTTAACGTCGTTTGTGATTGCTATTTGCATAAGTCAAATTTCATCAATCTTACGCAAAAAATCAATAAAAAAATAGAATCTTTATTAAACTGTGATTAATGCTATTTTAACTTGTAGATGTCGTGTTCCCCAAGTTCCTTGTCCACGTCTATTTCTAGGTCTTTTATGTACCCTTCGGCAATATCGTAAACCCAACCATGTACTTGCGGAAATCCGTATAATTCTCTATTTCGCTGCACGTAAGAGGTCTTCATTAAATTAAAAACTTGCTCCTCCACGTTTAATTCAACCATTCTTCGGTTTTTATCCTCCTCGTTATGAATGCCATCTAACTCAGCCTGGTGCAGCCTATACACATCTTTTATATTTCTTAGCCACTTATCAATTAAACCCAATTGATGGCCCTCCAAAGCAGCTTTCACGCCCCCACAGCCATAATGGCCACAAACAATTACGTGCTTTACATTCAGCACCTCCACAGAGTATTGCAATACCGCCAACATATTGATATCAGAGTTCACCACCAAATTGGCAATGTTTCTGTGCACAAACATTTCACCAGGGTCTGTTCCCGTAATTTCATTAGCCGGCACCCTGCTATCACTGCAACCTATAAACAAATACTCAGGTTTTTGTCCGGCCAAAAGCTTTTGAAAATACTCGGGATCCATTTTTAGCTTTTTTTCGACCCAATTTCTGTTGTTCACAAATAGCTTTTTGTAAGATTCTGCAATCTGTTCTTTTATCTCATCTTTTGTTTCCATACCGGCAATTCCTCCAATTAAAAGTTCTATGTTTCGCTCTTTGCAATTAATCCTAAACTCTCTTATTACATCCAAAATATCTGGGTCAATAAACTGCGTGCGCGACCCGTCAATCTCCACCAATCGGTCTGAACCAATGGCCTCAATGGCTTTTATTACTTGGTTTTTATGTAAGAAGCTTACATTGTTTCCAAAAGTAAGTTTGGTAATTAAGCCTGCCTCTTCAACCAAAAGCACTGGAGATTGATAATTCTCTCTCACAATGAATAATGCCGATACAAATAAACCTATCATTACACCCATCAACAAATCGCTAAAAACAATGGCAATGATGGTTGTAATAAACGGGATAAATTGATACCAACCACGCGCATATTGCTCCTTAAAATTTTCGGGATGTATAAGCTTATATCCAGCATAAACCAGCACTGCCGCCAAAGAAGCAAGTGGTATCAAATTAATTACCTGCGATAAAAATAGGATAGAAATTAATAAAAATATCCCATGTAAAATGGTAGACCACCTTGTTTGCGCCCCCAAATTAATATTAATGGAACCTCGCACTATGACAGAGGTTATGGGTAAGCCACCTAAACTGGCACTTACCATATTACCTACACCTTGCGCTACAAGTTCTTTGTTTCCATTTACCCTATGCTTAATGGGGTCTAATTTTTCTATGGCTTCAATAGAAAGTAAGCTCTCTAAAGATGCTACCATGGCTATGGTAAGTGCCACTTTGTAGAAGGCAATTTTACCCAAAAAAGCAAGACTCGGCAAAGTAATTAATTCAGCGTTTGTAGCTGTTCCAAATAACATTGGCAGGTTAACCAAATGAGTTGAATCTATAGGCTTATTTTCAAACAACGCATTGATGAGCACCGAGAGCAGAGTGCCCAAAACAACCGCCACCAAATAGCCTGGTACCATTTTATTTTTCTTTGCAAAAATATTGTCCCAAACAATGAGAACTATTAAACTAAAAAGCCCAATGAGCAGTACCTCAAACTGCCAATTTTCAAAGGCGTTTATGAGATGACTAAAAGTGTTTTCGTTAGCAGGTGTTTGTGTTGCATTTCCTGCAACAATTTCTTCTTTACTGATGCTAAAATTCTCAGCACTCATTTCTTCAGAATCGAATCCTAATAGGTGCGGAAATTGTTTAAGTATAAGGATTAAACCTATTGCAGATAGCATGCCTTTTATTACAGATGTGGGTATGTAATGACTAAAAAAACCCATCCTTAAATAGCCAAAGGCAATTTGGATCATGCCCGCTAGGAATACAGCGCTAACTAGGCCTTGGTAGCTGCCAAGTTCTGCAATAGATGCAAGACAAATGGTGGTTAATCCAGCGGCCGGACCACTTACACTTAAGTTAGAGTCACTTAAATATCCAACTACCAAACCACCTACCATACCTGCCACCAAGCCTGCTAACATGGGAGCGCCAGAAGCATGTGCAATTCCTAAACAAAGTGGAATGGCAATAATTACCAATGCCACCGAAGCCGGAAAGTCTGTTTGTAGCTGCTTTACATTTGGTAGTTTATGAAATCCCATTGTTGCAATTTAGGATAAATTGGCAAAATAAAATGAGATTGAGGAAAAGGAAAATTAATTTAACAAAAGAGTTTTAATAGCGAAGCTGACTCACAGTAAAATTAGGGTTTAATTCATCTCTTATATACATCACCTCGTCATAGAATTCTACCACACCTGTTTCTATGTCATACATAGCTCCAACTACGCCAACCTCACCGCTTTCTACTAATTGTTCTAAGATAAAACTGCGCTCAATGATATTAATAACATTACGTTTTACATTAATTTTTGAAACATTTTCTACAAACTGCATATTGTGAGAACTACGGTCGCCCGATGTTTCTTTTTCTTGATAAACTGCAGGCTGTAATTTAGCCAATAGCTCGGTTAAATTACCCATCTCCACATGGTCGCACGCGCCTTTCACAGCGCCACATTTGGTATGACCCAATACCACTATTAGTTTAGAACCTGATAGTTTGCAAGCAAATTCCATACTACCCAAAATATCAGTATTAACAATATTTCCCGCTATGCGCACAGAGAAAATGTCGCCCAATCCTTGGTCAAAAACCAACTCCGCAGAAGTTCTGCTATCGATGCAACTTAAAATGGTGGCAAAGGGCCATTGTCCATCTCTGGTGGCATTAGCTTGTTCTAATAAATTGCGGTTAACTTTTAAATTATTTACAAATCTTTGGTTGCCTTCTTTTAAGATATTTAATGCCATACGCGGACTTAATTTGTCTTGCGTTTCTTTGCTATGTGCTTTCATTTTTTGTGCTTTTTAGGTTTTGGACTTAGGGTTTCTATATGACTAATTAAATCGTTTGTGTAATATGATTTTAGACCAATTACCTCTGCCTCAATATTCTTTTCTTTGGCCTGCACATTTATAAAATCTTTAATGGTTTCTAATACATCAAAATCAATGTATTTTGAGTTTGAACCATCCAAAATTACTTTTGAATTATCTGGAATTTCTTTTGAAAGTAAGTCTTTAATACTGGCCTTATTAAGAAAGGAAACTTCCTCCGAAAGCTTAATGGTTATTACATCTCCCGTGTGGTAGCTATCTTTTTGAAAATGGTAAGCATTCTTAAAATTGCTTTTCAAGATATAGAATATACTAATGGATGATCCAATAATCACTCCAATTAACAAATCGGTAAAAACAATTGCCAAAATAGTTACAAAGAATGGGATGAATTGGTTCAGACCGTTTTTATACATGTCTTTAAAGAGCGATAATTTTGCTAGTTTGTAGCCTGTTACTAATAGAATACATGCGAGTGATGCAAGTGGTATGAGATTGATAATTGGTCCTAATAACAGCACACTAATGAGCAAAAATACGCCATGTAAAATAGCAGATAACTTGGTTTCTGCGCCTGCATTTAAATTCACAGAACTGCGCACAATAACAGAGGTAATAGGAATTCCACCCACCAATCCAGATAGTAAATTACCTACCCCTTGTGCTACCAATTCTCGGTTTGGCGAGGCTTGGCGTTTGTGTGGGTCTACATTTTCTACCGCCTCTAAATTCAATAAAGTTTCTATGGAAGCCACAATGGCAATGGTTAATGCCACTATCCATACCTGAGTGTTTTTTAAGCTCGAGAAATCGGGTGTGGTAATCATTGAACTGAGTCCTGCAAACTTAGGAATGCTCACCAAATGGTCTGAACCGATGAGCAGTTGCGGTGCAAATAATTGGTAAACATAATTGATTGCTACACCTAAGATAACCACAAATAGCGAGGAAGGAAAAAACTTGAATTTTTTCATTGGGGTCTTATCCCAATAGATAAGAGTGGTGAGTGATATGATGGATAGAAATATGGCACCATAAGAGAAATAGTTGAGCATGTTAATGAGCTCAGAAAATGTGTTTTCACCATCTACCTGAAAAAAGGAAAAATCATCTTCATTGTCTTTATCATAGCCCACTGCATGTGGAATTTGCTTTAATATAAGTATAATTCCTATGGCAGCTAATAGGCCTTTAATTACATTGGATGGAATAAAATTAGCTATGAAACCTACCTTAGCAAGTCCGGCAAAAATCTGAATGGCACCTGCAATAACTACCGCTGCTAAAAATACTTCGTATGAGCCTAGTGTAGAAATAGCGGTTAATACCACTGCTGCCAACCCTGCGGCCGGCCCACTTACACTCGCATGCGATTCGCTGAGTAAACCAACTACTAAGCCCCCAATGATACCTGCAATGATACCCGAGAGTAATGGGGCGCCACTTGCCAATGCCACGCCCAGGCAAAGGGGTAATGCCACTAAAAATACAACTAGACTTGCAGGCAAATCATTTTTTAACTTTGATAAATTCATGTGTTGGATTTGATAAGCTTTATTGACCAATTATTTTTACCCTTCATGCAAAAATATGTTTATTACATTCACATGGATGGTTTTTTTAGAACATTTTTTTCTCTATTTAAAACCTTTCAAATCCAACTTTGTTTTACATGTTTATTTTTTTGCAGTTGTTAACACTGTGTCCAAATTGCCAAGTGCCATGGTAAATCCTTCTTGAAAGCCTAGTGAAATCATTTTTCTATGGGCTTACTTTTTCTCCTGTATCTGTTTTAACAAGTGGTCTAAGTTGTTAAATTTATTCTCCCAGATTTGTCTGAATTGCTCCAACCATTTATCTATTTCTTTCACTTTTTCACTTTCCAAACTGTAATAGATTTCTCTGCCTTTGTGTTCTTGTTTTACCAACTCACATTCTGTTAAAATACGCAGGTGCTTTGATACAGCTTCCTACTAGAGTCAAAGTGCTCTGCAATGGCATTTGGGGTCATGGCTTGCAAGGCAATAAGGGCAATAATGGCCCGCCTGGTTGGGTCGGCAATGGCTTGAAAAATATCTCTTCTCATACGTTCAAAGTTATTTTATGAAACTATTCAGTTGCATATATATGCAACTTTTTGGTTTCGCAAAATAATTTTGATTTTTTAAGCAATTCAAAAGTTGGTAATTCCATTTTTTTTGCCAAGATTTCGCCATGCAAGAATTGGAGCCTTATTATAGGTGGCGCGATCTTTATCAGAGTGAGAACGACCCGTCTTCGCCATTTTATGAGCGAGAGTATAGTGAATTTGAATTTACCAATCAGGTGTATAATTATGTAATTCACCCGCAATGGGATGAGTTTGGTTCGCCCACTTTATACCTCAAAATATTGTTTGCCGATTACCTTACCGGGTATGCGGTAATTGAGTTATTGGGCGAGTGGAATGATGCCATTCACAACGATGTGATGTTTCTTAAACGAGAGGTAATAGAGCCTCTTAATACAGCAGGAATTGATAAGTTTATCTTGATAGGAGAGAATGTACTTAATTTTCATAGCAGCGATGATAGCTATTATGAAGAGTGGTTTCAAGATGTGGAGGATGGATGGATTGCCGCACTTAATTTTCAAGAACATGTGCTAGCAGAATTTCGCCAAGCCAATATCGATTATTATTTCAATTTTGGTGGCGAACTAGATGAGTTTAATTGGAGAAAATTCAATCCCAATCAGCTCTATACAGAGGTGCAACGAGTAATGTCGAGGCGCCTCGATTAATTTCCTTCTTTGAGTTTCTCGGCATTTTCTGCCACCTGCAATTGGTCAATAAAGGTCTGAATATTGCCATTCATTACCTCAGGTAAATTGTAGGCGGTATAGCCAATGCGGTGATCGGTAACCCTACTTTGAGGGTAATTGTAAGTACGTATTTTTGCCGACCTGTCGCCAGTAGATACCATGGTTTTCCTCTTGCTGGCAATGCCTTCGTTGTGTTTAGCTAACTCTATCTCGTATAGCTTAGAACGCAACATTTGCATGGCACGTTCGCGGTTACCGTTTTGGGTTCTTTCAACCTGACAAACTACCACCAAACCCGTAGGTCTGTGGGTTAACATTACTTTACTTTCTACCTTGTTTACGTTTTGTCCACCAGCACCACCTGAGCGGGCAGTTTGCATGTCAATATCGGCTGGATTCAAATACACATCCACTTCTTCCGCTTCTGGCAATACTACCACAGTAGCAGCCGAAGTATGCACCCTTCCTTGTGTTTCTGTTTCTGGCACACGTTGTACACGGTGTACACCACTTTCGTATTTAAGGATGCCGTAAACATCTTCTCCAGAAACTTCAATGATAATCTCTTTATAACCTCCAGCTGTACCTTCAGTAAAATCTACTACTTCGGTTTTCCAACCACGCTTTTCGCAGAAATACATGTACATGCGGTATAAATCTCCAGCAAAAATACTGGCCTCATCTCCACCTGTTCCACCGCGAATCTCCAATAAAGCATTTTTGCTATCTTCTGGGTCAACCGGAATCATCAATACCCTCACTTCTTCTTCTAAAATGGCAACCTTTGGTTCCAATTCATCCAATTCCATTTTGGCCATTTCGCGCATCTCATCGTCCTTTTCGGTCTTGAGAATTTCCCTTGCGTTTTGAATATTGCCTACTAAGTTTTTGTATTCAAAGTACTTGTCTACTATCTTCTGTAATCCTTTGTACTCGCGGTTCATCTGGGTAAAACGCTTCATGTCGGCCAATACATCGGGCTGACTTAATTGTTCTTCTACCTGCTTAAAGCGCTGATAAATTGCTTCTAATTTGTCTAACATGTTCTTTTTGAGAGGGCGCGAAGATAGGGGTTCCTTAAGAAATTCCAATACAGACTTATCGCTGCATAGGGTCGAAACCATATTTAAAAATGGTCTTTTCGCCCATTAAATATAGTCGTTCCTTCTCTAAACAGAAGCGAGAAAATTTACCGCTGGGCAAATTAAAGGTATCTCTTTTGAGGTTCTGAAAGCGGTAGCTTATGAGCAAACTGTCTGCCCTATAATACAAGTGCTCATCAAGCACTACCATTTCTTCTTTGCCCTTAATGGGAATGGTTTTTACGTAATTGGCAAATACATCAAAGACCATTACGCCTTCGCTGCTATCGTTCAAAAACACGCGGCTACCATTGTCAATGATAAGGGTTGGATTAAGCTGTTTGCTTTGCGCAAATTGCATGGCATTGCCGCTAACCTGACTCACACTGCCGTCTTTGTTGAGTTTCTTGAGTTGCAAATCGCCTTGATCGAATACCCAAATGCCATTAGAATAGCTGCGCGCTGCGGCAGAGGCTTGCACTATTCCAGCGTCGCTTAGGTTCAGACGGCCCCTAAAAGCTAGGTTATTGTCTAAAAACACAATTGCGTTAAGCTCTCTGTAAAACAAGTATATTTCTAAGGGGTTGCCTGCATCTATATGTGTTATATTTCCGAGGTAGGCATAGTTGAGTGTGCCCAATAATTTGCCGTTTATATCGTATTTGTTGAGCTGATTGGTTTTGCTCACCACATATAAATTCCCCATGCGGTCTGTTTCAATTATTTTGGCATCTGCTTCAATGGTTCCTAATTGGCGCCAAATGGGTTGAAAGCTGCTCAAAAAAAAGAGCGCCACCAATGCTGGCCAAGCCCCTAAGCGATATGTGTAATTAGCCTTCAAAGGTTTCAATTTTAAGCTCGGTGCCATCGTAAACCGCATAGGTATTATAGCCAATCCAATCGCCTAAATTTGCATAGGTTTTGTTGCCTCCTAAATCAAATAACATAGGAAGGTGCCTATGTCCAAACACATAGTAATCCGAAGCGTCTCCAGCTGCCATTAAACTTCTGCAATGTTGAATAAGAAACTCCTTTTCGTGGTAAAAAGTAAAGTTCCCATCAAAGGTTTTAAGCTTGCTGCGGTGACTTAACCAATTCGCAAATCCCATGCCTATAGAAGGATGTAAAAAGCCAAAAACGCGTTGGAAAAACGGGTTCCTATATATCCACAAAATCAATTTAAATTTATGTTGGCCTGAACCAAGTCCGTCGCCATGCCCAATATAAAACTGATGTTTTCCTAATTGCCTTATAATAGGCTTTGCATGAACCTGCACGCCCAATTCTTTTTCAAAATAGCCAAACTGCCAAAGGTCGTGGTTGCCATGAAAAAAATGTACTGGAATGCCCGCGTCAGTAAACTCAGCAATCTTGGCCTGTAACCTAATAAAGCCTTTCGGCACAACCAATTTATACTCATACCAAAAGTCGAACAAATCACCCAACAAGAACAATTCTTGGCAGTCGTCTTTGATTTGGTTCAGCCAGCGAACAATGCGTTTTTCGCGTTCAAAACTGCTTGCTGCATCTGGAATGCCTAAGTGAAAATCGGAGGCAAAATAAATTCTTTTAGAGGCCACAGGATATAATTATTTGCGGTCGTCAATCAAAAACAAAATCAATTCAATGGGGCCATGAGCTCCTACTACCATTTGTGGCAAGGGCTCTGCATCGGAGGCGGGTAGGTCAGAGGTTCTACTTGGTCCGGTAATGAAGCTCATCATAGAAGGCATGTTTCTGCCATAACGGTTACGCATCATTTGCATAGCCTCTTTCATATCCAATACCAATTGCGAACGTTTGGCAATTACCACATGCACCGGAGGCCAAATGGTTAGCGCGCGGCTATTCTTTGTGCTACTCACCAACAAGCTACCAGAGCTCGCTAGCAGTGATTCGCAGCCAGTAATTGACACCTGAATTTTGTCTAAATTTTCTTTTTTATCGTAGTAAACAATGCCAGAATCATCTAACAAAGTTTGAACCGTATCTTCCCAACTAAAGATGTATTTCCACTTGCGTTGTTCAATCAAATCAAGCAGTTTGTCTACGCAATCGAACTGGTTATCGCAATAAACAAATTGGCCCTGAACCGAAATAAATTTTTTCACAAACATTTCGGAGAGCGTTTCGCTTTCTGGGCGCGCAAAGACATTGCTTTCCAAATCTATGTTTTGAAAGCTACTTTTCGATTTATAATTTAAGGCCTGTCTAACCTTTTTTAGGATTTTCTCCTTAGATGTAATTTGCTGTTCCAATCTATCGCAATTTATACAAATTAACGGGGACAAAAAAAGCCGTTTAAACTTTTTGGGTTTAAACAGCTTTTTTCAATTTTTATGACTTGTAGACTTATTCGCCTTTTTTAGCAAAAGGAGTTTTTGTCATATGGTGCAACAACTCATTCAGCTTAGCTTTAAGGTCGTTACGGTTTACAATAAAATCTAAGAATCCGTGCTCTAAAACAAATTCAGAACTTTGAAATCCCTTTGGTAAATCTTTTCCAATGGTTTCGCGAATTACGCGCGGACCTGCAAAGCCTATTAAAGCTTCAGGCTCGGCAATGTTCACATCTCCTAACATGGCAAAACTTGCCGTTACGCCACCTGTTGTAGGATCGGTAAGCAAAGAAATGTAAGGAACACCTGCTTTGCCCAATAAAGCCAATTTTGCAGATGTCTTAGCCATTTGCATCAAAGAAAATGCGGCCTCCATCATACGAGCACCACCAGATTTAGAGATAATCATCAATGGAATTCTATTCTCACGTGCATAATCAATGGCACGCGAAATTTTCTCTCCAACCACACTGCCCATACTTCCACCAATAAAACCAAAATCCATACATGCCACCACCAACTTCATATCCTCGCTAATATTACCTACCGCCACACGCATGGCATCGGTCATACCGCTTTTCTCTTGCGACTCAACCAAACGTTTGCTGTATTCTTTGGTATCCTTAAAATGCAAAGGATCGCTAGGCAAGATACCTGCATACAATTCAACAAAATCTGTCCCAAACAAAATTTCAAAATACTCATGCGAGCCAATTTTGTCGTGGTAATGGCAGTTCGGACATACATACGCATTCTTTTGATGGTCCTCTGCCAGGAAAGTCTTTTTACACCTACTACACTTGTGCCACAGGCCATCAGGAACCGATTTCTTTTCAGAAGTTAGGGTTGTTATGCCTTCCTTTACACGTTTATACCAACTCATTTCAGATTAATAATAAGGTTCGAAATAAAAGCATGGCGACAAATATACCAAGAGAAATTAGTTAAAATATTCGTTATTAGGAGGTTAGCGTTTTGGTCTTTTGAGAAAGCCTCTGGCTTCTGGCCTCTAGCTTCTGGCTGTGGCATCTGGCAGCTAGCCTCTGGCTTTTTGCGCTTCTGCCTATTTCAGAATTATTATTTTACTAGTTTTTGATTCGGGAGATTGCATGATTCACCAATGACTATCACCCAAAGACTAAAGACTAAAGACTAAAGACCAACGACCAACGACCAACGACCAACGACCAACGACCAACGACCAACGACCAACGACCAACGACCAACGACCAAAACCTCGCCAGCTCTTATTCACCAAATCTATCAGTACTATTTGACCATGATTAGCAAGTTACAAAGGTTTAAAATTCTATGCTACATTTCATTCCAAAACTCCTTTGTAATATAAAATACCGTATCGATGAAGTATAAGATGTTATTTTGTGTCAAAACATTTTCATCATGCAAATCCTCAAGAATAATACCCAAATCAGGGTTGAAATAGTCATTATTGCGTTTGTTTATAAAACCATTTGCACTGAGGAATGACTTAACCTCACTCAGATCTGTTACTTGTGTGATTGTAACATAAGATTGTTTCACAACAGCATATAGCGTTTCATTTTCTTTCGTGAAACCGATAAGTTCATAAGCAGTATCTTGAAAAAAGAAGTTGTGAAGAATTAGATTATAAAAATAGTCTTTCCAACAACTGTAATAAATAGCGTCGTTTAACTTAAGAACGTGATCTGCTCCATTTAGGTATACTCTTTGTTCAGCGCCTTCACTAACATACTGTGAAAAATCAATTTTGTGAACCCAAAGATTTCTGGTAGTAATAAAATACTCTAATTTCTTTGTTTCTTCTTCTCTGACTTGCTTTGGTTTTTCAACTTCTGGGCTTGTTTGCGTGCCATCGTCAAGGTAACTGGCAACTGCTTGGATAATTGTTCCAAACCTAACTTGGCTCTTTCCTGAAATGATATGGTGTAATTCATTCTTTAGATGATTTTGCATCAAGGCAAAGGTATGAAAAATCTTAAACATTATGGAAGATAGGCGCATGGTTAGCATCTGGCAGCTAGCCTCTGGCCTCTGGCTTTTTGCGCCTCTGCCTATTTCAGAAATATTATTTACTACTTTTTGATTTGGGAGATTGCAGATTCATCAATGACTATCACCCAAAGACTAAAGACCAACGACCTCGCCAGCCGCCAGAACCCAAATGCAATAAAATAATCTGTGAATCTGTGGCTGTTTTTTGCTTCTAGCACCTAGCTGTTGGCCATTAGCTATTAGCAGTTTTGTAAAAATAATCTGCGCATCTTTAGCTAAAAAAATGCCAGAGGCCATTTTTCGGTTTGAACCAAACACACATGCGTGTTACCCTGTTTGGTGGAAGCTATTTTCTAAAATGGGCGAGACCTTGTAGGAATTTTACCTATTTGAGTAATCCGTCGGATTTTTATAGGCATGTATAATTGCAAGAATGATAACTTGCCTTTTTTCTTCATCTATTAAAAAATGAATATGATAAGGAAATTGTCTTAGTAGAAGTGTTCTTACTTGTTTATATTTTAATTGAAACTTTTCAGGAGAATTGGAAATGTAACGAATAGCCTCTCGCAAACGAACTAAAAATTGCTTGGATAAATTTGGGTTTATTTTTTTATAATAATTTGTAGCCTCAATGATGTCATTCCTAACCGAAGGGGTATTATAAATTTTGTATATCATAGACTCTTGTCTAAATCATCTAAAGTTTTATTGAAGTCTAACAAATCCTCAGGATGTGCGTAATATTCATTTAACCTTTGGTCTAGTAATTGCCTTTGCCATTGGGAATGTTCTGTAACGTTTTCCACTTCTTCAATTTGTAATTCTGAATATTTGGTTTTTAAAGATTGCCATTCCTCAATAGGTATAAATACACCAGTGGTATTTCCTTTATTATCATGAATAAATTGCAAAGTCATTTTCTTGTTTCTTTATATACAAATATGCAAAAAAAGATTGGTAAAACATAGTTTATTCAGCTAGATTAGAACCCTAATATATAAAAAATAAGTAAGCAAATATTGCCTAATTCTTCAGTACTTTCAGGTATTTTGAGCCGTATCTATTTTCGGTTCGAACCAAATAAATGCCTGGTGTTAGTGCCTCTAAATTGAGCGTAAATTGGGCAACATTTGGCCTTAGATTGAGCATCTCTTTTCCCTGTAAATTGAGTACACTTATTTCTTCAATATTGTGCGCACTTTCAATGTTTAATTCTGAGCTAAACGGATTGGGATAGGCCAATAGGGGTGAGGCAATTTCTTCCATAGACGTAAGGCCTGTAACAAAGGCGGTGTTTTTGACCACATAACCCCTATACTGACTTTCCCAAAAGCCTCCCGTTATAGGCATTAAACGATTGCCGGTGCCGTAAAGCAAATAAGAACCATCTTTGCATTTAAAAGCGTTGGTTCCCCATGGTTGTGCTTGTCCATAAGTGTTAGTTCCAATTTGGTAAAAGCCTATATCATTATAAGCCGCAGATTTAATAATTTCTCCGCTTTCGTTCACTTCAAAAATGGCCATATAACCCATTCCTTTGGGCTTGTCTTTTGGGTCATTTTTGGTTAAATTTACCATGCCTGCTGCATAAAATCCATTGCTTCCATTGCGCTGCAAAGAGTAGCAATAGCCGTGGTTTACTGTGTCGCCTTGGTGGGTTGGTAAAACACTTAATGATAGACTATCTCCATTGTTGGCTACTTTTAAGATGGCCGGACAAGCCCTGTTTCTGAAAGAGAAATTGGCGGCCAACAGGTATTGGTTGTTGTTGTTTTTTTGCAAGCCAACCAATCTGTCCTTATAAGTGGAGCGGTAGTTGAGGTAAGATTTGTTCCATATGCTTACGTTGTTCAAGGATATCTTTTCTAAGTATAGATCAAAGTCCCAATTGGTTTGCGGACTTCCTTTGTAGCCTCCAAAAACCAAAGTGGTATCGTCTATGCAAATGGCCTTGGGCGATACATTTTTACCTGCATAATCATTCGACCATTTTCTAGAAGTACTACCTGGTGTAAAACGAGTGAGTATGCCGCCATTGCCGCCGCCGCCATAGGTGTAAGCCAATATATAATCTCCGTCGGGTAGTATGGCTAAATCGTTGATTATATAACCTGAGTTGGGTATTTGTGCAGGCGGTCTAAAGGATGAAAGCGTGTCGCCATTTGCTTCGTTTATTTTTAGAATAATCATTTTGCCAAGCGTGGTGGCTGCCATTAAATCGCCTTGATTGTTTCTAAAAAGCTTGGCTATATCCCCAAAATTAGTATAGGTTTTTGTCCAGAGCGAATCTCCATTGGCGGCCAAACATAAAATGGTATTGTTTATACCAATCAAAATTTTGCCATCTGCCAATTCAAAGCCCGAGTTGGCATATTCATAAGCACCTTTGGTGCATGAGAATGTCTTTTCAAAAGTTTGTGCTTGGGCGTTTCCCAAGAATGCAAGTAGCATAAGTAGAAGGAGTTTTTTCATCATTTTACAGGTGCTTAATAAGTGAAATCAATTTTAAGCAGCATCCCTGTTTTTGCTGTCTATTTTGGCAAAGTGAGACAAAATTAACCTGTCCCAGTTTTCAAATTAACTTAAAGTCAGGCTTTTATTTAATATACTCACTTGGGGTTTTGCCGGTATGTTTTTTAAAGGCGCGGTAAAAAGCTGCCCTGCTATTAAAGCCAACCTCAAAGCAAATAGCCTCAATGGTGTACTTTTTTGAAGTTTCGCCTGCCAATAATTGGAGGGCATCGTTAATGCGCAATTCATTCATGAGTTCAAAAAAACTCTTGCCAAAATGCTTGTTTAGCGCTTGCGAAACCAAGTAATCGGGTTCGTTTAATTGTTGGGCCAAATGGGCCAACCTACAATCTGGATTTTGGTAGGATTTTTGGGTAAGGAGCAATTGCTCCAGCTTTATACCAAGCTCAGTAACTTTTTGATGATTTGCTGGCAATATTTCTGCATCCAAATTGGCCTGCAGCATTTGGTTTTCTATCACCAGTTCGAGGTAACTACTTTTGCTAAAAACGGCCTGGTGTTTTACGGCAAAGAAGATGATGAAAACGTTGATAATACTTACAATAACAGGCAATATGCCATAATCAACCACAGGTAAAGGTAAGCTTAAATAAGAAATCACTAAAACAAAACTAAGCGCACCCAAAAGGAGCATAAATTTTTGAAGGTAATCTATCTTTAAACGATCAAAATGCGAGAAAGAATTCTGAGCTTGTCTGTAATAATCCCACACATCATAAAATAGCACGCCAAAATAAACCAATTGCCAAGCATAAAATACAACGGTGTACACAAGCACAATTTGCGGGTAATTATTTTCGCTTGCTAAATTGGCAATAAATTGGTCTTGTTCAATTTGGTTCAGACCGTAAAAATCTGCGGTAATTTTTAAGATAAAAAGCAGCAATAGGGCCGATCCAAGCGACAATAACTGATGGAATTTTCTGTTGTGTGACAGCAGCAAATGCACATAAAAATAAACGCTTGGCGGAAAGAAAACGGCCAAGGTTTGAACCAAAAAGAATGCAAATGGATACTGAATTAATTGTTGGTTTAAGATTAAAAGATTGTCTATAAAATACAATCCTGGAATCAAAAAAGCGATGGCCAAAATATAGTTTGGCAAAATATTGTTCTTCCTAAAAACGAGGTAAAAACAGATGATAAGTATATTGAGTACTGATAAGATATTTATAAGAGACAACCACATGTTTCTACAAGCAAATTATGCCTCAATATATAAAAAATGACGAAGACTACCAAAAGCAAAAAAACCACGAACTACCAGCATGGAATATACTGGTGATTCGTGGTTTAATATAACGCAATAACAGGTTGCTACCTGCCATTTCGGTAAAGACTAATTATGCGATAGTTACGCTTGGATCTAGGTAAACGTCTTGGATGGCGTTTAACAAAGCTACACCTTCGTTCATTGGTTTTTGGAATGCTTTACGACCAGAGATTAAGCCATGTCCGCCAGCACGTTTGTTGATTACTGCTGTGGTTACTGCTTCTGCTAAATCTGTTGCGCCTTTGCTCTCTCCACCTGAGTTAATTAAACCCATACGACCCATATAGCAATTAGCTATTTGGTAACGGGTTAAATCAATTGGGTGACTAGATGAAAGTTCTGTATACACTTTGTTGTGTGTTTTGCCAAAATTTAAGGCAGTATAACCTCCGTTGGTGGTAGGTAATTTTTGCTTGATAATATCAGCTTGAATGGTAACACCTAAGTGATTGGCTTGTCCAGTTAAATCTGCTGCTGTATGGTAATCTACACCATCTTTTTTGAAGGCATTGTTACGGGTATAGCACCATAAAACAGTTGCCATTCCTAACTCGTGAGCGCGTTCAAAAGCTGCTGCAACTTCTTGTATTTGTCTGCCGCTTTCGTCTGAACCAAAGTAAATGGTTGCACCTACTGCAGTAGCTCCTAAGTTCCAAGCTTCTTCTACTGAACCAAACATAATTTGGTCGAATTTATTTGGGTAGCTTAAGAATTCGTTGTGGTTAAGTTTAACAATGAAAGGAATTTTGTGAGCATATTTTCTTGAGCAAGCTGCCAATACACCATAAGTAGATGCAACTGCATTACAACCGCCTTCAATAGCTAACTTAATAATATTTTCTGGATCAAAGTAGGCAGGATTTGGTGCAAATGATGCGCCAGCACTGTGCTCAATGCCTTGGTCAACAGGTAAAATAGAAACATAACCAGACCCGCCCAATCTACCGTGCTCATAAATTGCACCTAGACTTCTTAATACTTGGGGAGAACGGTTACTTTGTAAAAAAACGCGATCTAGGAAATCGCCACCTGGCAAATGCAATTGGCTTTTTGAAATGGTTTTACATTCGTGGTTCAATAACGACGCTGCGCTATCGCCTAATAATTCGGCTATTTTTGTCATATTTAAGGTATAATTGCTGTACAAACTTACATTTTTTTATAAAATTTGTTCCAAAAAAATGAAAATAGACATCCACAAAATAACAGCGCATTCAGATTTAGAGAAAGCGTGGGCCATTAGGCATGAGGTATTTGTAATTGGACAAGATTGTCCAGAGGAGCTTGAATGGGAGAATGAGGAGGAGTCTACCCATTATTTGGCCAGCATCAATGGGGAGCCTGTGGGTACAGCTAGGTGGCGCAAAACTTCCAATGGGTATAAGCTTGAGCGCTTTGCAGTATTGGATCAAGCCAGAAATAAAGGGGTAGGCTCGGCCTTGGTTCAGACCTTGGTAAACGAGTTAAAACCCAGTAACGAATTGCTCTATTTACACGCCCAATTGGCTGCCGCACCTTTGTATGCCCGCCATGGATTTAAGCCCCATGGCGAACATTTTTGGGAGGCAGGCATAGAACATATTAAAATGGTAATAGGCGATTAGCCTGCCACAGCCACATACATGGCTTTTATTTCTTTGTCGTATTTCTGCTCTACCAATTTGCGTTTTACCTTTTGAGTTGGGGTCATTTCGCCTGCTTCTAAGGTAAATGGTCTGCGCTTCAATGCAAAGTGTTTTACCCTTTCAAACTTGCCCAATTCATGCGCATATTTATGCATATCTGCATCTATCCATTTAGTGATTTCTGCATCTCTAATAAAGTCATCGGCTTGCTCAAAGTAATCATCTTTGTAACCAAACACTTCTTTCATTTCCTCACGCGAAGGAACTATAATGGCAGTAAGGTATTCTTGCTTGTCGCCTATTAAGAAGATTTGCTCAATCTTGTTCGATTTTAAGTAGGTATTTTCGATAGGTGTAGGGTATACATTCTTTCCAAAAGAATTCACCAAAATATTCTTAATACGGTCGGTAATTTTTAAATAACCTTTGTAGAATTTACCTACATCACCTGTATGCAACCATCCGTCTTTATCAATGGTTTCTGCGGTAGCTTCTGGAAGGTTCCAATAGCCCTTCATCACGTTTCTTCCTCTCACCAAAATTTCGCCTTCCGCACTCTCAAAAGTAGGGTCAAAAGAATCAAAGGTTTGGAGGGTAATAATTTCTTTGGTATCTGGGTTTTGAATGGCTACTTCGTTTAATCTTCCAACTCTACCAACCGCGCCAAAAACCTGGCGATGCGGCTCGTTAACTGTTACCAATGGAGAGGTTTCTGTTAAACCATATCCTTCGCAAACCAATACATCTATGTTGCCAAAAAATTCGCCCACATGTTGTGGCATGGCACCACCTCCAGAAATCATAATTTTCATGTTGCCACCCAAGCGTTCTTTAATCTTAGAGTACACCAATTTCTCTGCTAAGTTTAATTGCAATTGCAACAAGAATCCAGGTTTCTTACCATCTTCGCGCAACAAGCGTCTTTGCTCACCAACGCCAATGGCCCAATTAAAAATCTTTAGGCTCAAACCGCCTTTAGAAGTTACGTTTTTACGAACCCTTTCTTCTATGCGTTCTAATAAACGAGGAACCGTTAAAATAGCGGTAGGTTTGGTTTCGTTAATATTGGTGGTAAGTGCTTCTAAGCTTTGTGCAAAGGCAACCTGAAAGCCTACTATGGTACTCAAATAATAAGTAGCAGTTCTTTCGTAAACATGACACATTGGTAAGAATGAAAGGAACCTAAAATCTTTGCTAATGATATAAACCAGCTCAACAGCCATTTCAATATCACTCAAAAAATTATCATGCGTAAGCATGGCTCCTTTGGGCTTGCCTGTAGTTCCAGAAGTATAGAGTAGACAGCTTAAATCGTCTCTGGTTACACTGTTGCAACGCGCATCAATCGCATCCTTGGTATTGGCATAAAGCGCGGTTCCTTCTGCAATCATTTCTGCATAAGTGCTTACACCTTCCTCTTTTTTGTCTGTGTCAAAAGCAATAATTATCTTTTCTAGTTTGGGACAATTGCCTTTAATCTTATTGATTTTTTTCAATAAAAACGGAGTCCCCACCAGAATGGCCTTAGCGCCAGAATCGTTAATAATGTATTCTACTTCAGATTCTGATAAGGTTGGATAGATAGAAACATTTACCAATCCCAATTGCATTAAACCTTGGTCAAAACAAATGTATTCTGGACAGTTTTCTATAATTAAGGCAACCATTTCTTGTTTTTGGTAACCTAAATTATGAAAGTAAGCAGAAATGGCATTGGCCTGATCC
>JBILVK010000125.1:0-7985 GCA_044370475.1 Bacteroidia bacterium | reverse complement strand
TTTTGAATCCAAATACATCGGTATTATGTCCTTTTAAAACACCCTCTTTCTTAAATTGGATGCAATTAACAGCACCACATTTTTGTGCTTCCTCAGACAATTCATGCATCAAGGAAACAACCTTTTCTTTATAAGGTTTTGTTACATTTAATCCCCCCAAATTTGGAGTTTCTTGCAATAAAGTCCTCACCGCTTCAAATGATTCTAGTGAGAAGTTTTTATAGCTATAAGGCAAGTAAGCTTCCTTAAATTTCTGCGTAAAGTAATCTACCGAAAACGTATTTTTTAAGGGACTCCCCACCAAGCCAAAAACTAACTCCATTGTTTTTTATTGAGCTTCAAATATACTTTTTAAATGTGCTTTTTGGTAGGCGTATATCGGTTTGCCGAAAAATATATTTAGATAAGTCTAAAAATATATTTTGGAAATTCTAAAAATAACCGAACTTTGTGCCCAATGAAGCAATTACTTTTATTTTTGGTTGGTATATTTGGGTGCCTGCACTCTTCATATGCCTATACAGTTAAGGGTAAAGTAAGCGCGCAAGGCTCCCCCGTATCATTTGCTACCATTGGATTTCAACAATTGCAAAAAACAACTTTAAGCAATGAAAAGGGTGAGTTTGAATTAAGCAACTTACCTGCAGGTAAGTACTATTTGCAAGTTTCAATGGTGGGCTTTGAACGCGCAAAAGTATTGGTTCAGACCGAAAAAGAGGAGTTTATACCTATTGAATTAAAGTCGCTCAACACCACCTTAAATGAATTAACCATTAGCGGAACCATGCGTGAAGTAAGCAAATCTTCTTCTCCTGTTCCTGTTGAAATTTACGGACATCAGTTTTTTAAAAAATCACCAAGCAGCAGTTTGTTTCAATCTTTACAAATGATTAATGGGGTTCAAGCTACCTTAAATTGTAATGTGTGCAATACGGGCGATATTCATATTAACGGACTTGATGGTCCATACACCTTGGTGCTCATAGATGGTATGCCCATTATTAGCGCACTGTCTACCGTATATGGACTAAGTGGAATTCCCAATGGCATGATAGAGAAAGTGGAGGTAGTGAAGGGCCCAGCAGCCAGTTTATATGGCAGTGAAGCGGTAGGTGGATTAATCAATGTTATTACCAAATCGCCAGATAAGTCACCCCGTTTAAATGCAAATTACTTTGTTTCTTCTTATCAAGAACATAATTTAGATATAGGTGTTGCGGCCAGATTTGGTAAGGTTTCTGCGTTGTTAAGTGGAAATTATTTTTCGTTTCAAAATAGGGTAGATGTAAACAAAGACAATTTTACCGACATCACTTTGCAGGAGCGTTTTTCTTTGTTTGGTAAATTGGCTTTTCAGAGAACAAAAAATAGGCAAACTACTTTGGCCGCAAGGTTATATTATGAAGATAGAATGGGTGGCGAACTTAACTATAACAAAAGCTTTAGAGGAGGAGATAGTGTATATGGAGAGTCTATATATACCAAGCGTTTCGAGTTGCTTGCCTCTCATCCATTTTTAATTGGAAGTCTTCCTTTTAAATATCAATTATCGTATAATTTTCACGACCAAAACTCGGCCTATGGAGCTAACTTTTTTATTGCCCAACAGTGGAGTGCATTCAATCAATTATTGCTTGAAAAGAAATGGGGTTTAAGGCATCAATCGTTGTTTGGACTTGCCTTAAGATATTCAAATTATACCGATAATGCCCCCTTGGGTTCGCAAGCAGAGGAGTATAAAAAAATGCTTATCCCAGGCGTTTTTGCACAAGACGAAATTGCCTTAAGTACTAGTCAAACCTTACTGCTTGGCGCTCGTCTAGATCATTACAACTTACATGGTTTTATCTTTTCACCAAGGGTAAATTACAAAATAAATTTTGGTCCGAACCAAAGCCTTAGATTGAGCGCAGGGAATGGCTTTAGGGTGGTAAACATTTTTACCGAAGACCATGCTGCTCTATCTGGTGCTAGGGATGTAATCATAGCCAACAATATCAAACCCGAGAAAAGCTGGAATGTGAATGCCAATTTTACGCGTTGGCAAAATTTTTCTATGGGTTTCTTTGAATGGGATTTTTCTGCATTCTATACTTGGTTTGGTAATAAAATTGTGCCAGATTACCTCACAGATCCTTCCAAAATATTTTATAATAACCTCAATGGTTTTGCCATCTCTAAGGGTCTAACTTTAAACACAGAATTGAGTTTAGTAATTCCATTAAAAGTAAATGCCGGCTTCACTCTTATGAGCGTATATAATGTGAATACAGATAGTTTAGGCAAGCAAGAAAAACAAGTGCAAATGCATGCCCCAAAATTCTCAGGTACCTACCAAATTTCATATACGTTTAAACAACTAAATTTGGTGGTAGATTATACTGCCCAAGTATACGGACCTATGCGATTACCCGTTGTCCCCAATGATTTTAGACCAGAGTATTCACCTTGGTTTGCTTTGCATAACCTTCAAGTTACCAAGAAATGGAATGGGGGATTGGAAGCTTATGTAAGTGTAAGAAATCTTGGCAATTTTTTACCCTCAAACCCTATATTAAGGTGGTGGGATCCTTTCGATAAAACGGCTGGTGACACCCAAACAAACCCAAATGGATATATGTTTGATCCGAGTTACAATTATGCACCTATGCAAGGAAGAAATTTTGTATTGGGCTTAAGATATGCTCTTAAATAATTACCTCAATTGAGCGTCTTTTTGTTTTAGAATTTTGAGGAAGTCTTTGTTCATTTTCTGAATTTCTTTCAACAATTCCATTCTACCTCTTTTGTCTAAAGCAGAGGTTAGGAAAATGTCGGGCAATTCTTCCCATGATTCTAATAATTTGGCTTTAAAAACTTCAATGTTTTCTTCGGCTTTAGTAACTTTTAATTTATCGAGTTTGGTAAATACTAGTTTAAAAGGAATGCCTTTTTCCCCCAATTGATTAATAAAATCTAAGTCCTTTTCTTGTGGTTCAATCCTAGAATCTATTAATACAAAAAGCACCACCAAATAGTCTCTTTTTTCGAGGTAATTCCACAAGGTTTTCTCCCAAGAACTTCTTAAATCTTTCGATCTTCTAGCATATCCATATCCAGGTAGATCCACCAAATTCCATTGCTCGTTTACACAAAAGAAATTCATGCTAATGGTTTTACCAGGGGTGCCCGAGGTGCGCGCCAATTCCTTGCGCTGAACCAACATGTTGATTAAAGACGATTTACCCACATTACTTCTTCCAATAAAAGCATACTCGGGTAAGTCAACCTTTGGACAGTCTTTTAAACTATTTGAACTTGTTTTATATACAGCAGAGCTAATATCCATTTTGCAAAAGTAGGTTATTCGCAGTTAATCACATGCGTTTTACCATTTCAGCTATCAATTGTGTCATTTTTGGTTCGGCAATTCCTGCTGCATTGAGCACATCCTGTAAGCTAATTTTTTGGATCAGACCAGGTACTCCCAAGTCTGTAATAACAGAAATGGCAAACACGCGCATTCCCATGTGTCGGGCCACAATATTCTCTGGTACAGTGCTCATACCAACAGTGTCTGAACCAATGATGCGTAAGTATTTATATTCTGCTTGAGTTTCCAAAGTAGGTCCCTGCACAGCAGTATACACCCCTTCTTGCAACTTTATTCCAAGCTCTTGTCCCACTTGCTTAGCAAGCTCAATCAACTTTAAATCGTAAGCATCGCTCATATCGGGGAATCGCGGACCTAAATTTGAGTCGTTCTTGCCCCTTAAAGGGTGTTCTGGCAATAAGTTTATATGGTCGGTAACCAACATTAAATCGCTCACCGAGAAGCTTGGATTAACCCCACCAGAGGCATTTGAAATAATAAGGGTATTTACCCCTAGTAATTTCATTACCCTAACAGGAAAAGTAACTTCCTGCATGGTATATCCTTCATAATAGTGAAATCTTCCTTGCATCACCATTACGGGAACACCATTTAATTTACCTATGAGTAACCTGCCTTGGTGACTCTCAACAGTGCTCACTGGAAAATGAGGGATATCTCCATATGGAATGCTGTGTTCTATTTCTATTTCATTTACTAATGCACCAAGACCAGTGCCTAAAATTATTCCAATTTTGGCCTCATTGTGGAATTTGCTGAGGTAATTAATGCTTGCTTCTGTTTGTAAAGACATAGTTTAAAATTTGTTGGTTAAAGGCTTCTTCATCTTCCTTAAAAAATGCAACCTCTATGGGTAAATAATAAATTGGATATTTTTTTAATTCTTCCACGTATGCAGAATGCACCAATTTTTGAGAATCCTTTTCTGTGCAAACAATAATGGCATTATTTTGTGGCAATAACTCAAAAGCACGTATCATTTCTGTTACCTCTGTATGGGTTAAATGATGGTGGTCTGGAAAAGATTTAAGGTCAACTTGCTCAAAATTCTGAGCAAGATAATTTTGGAATTTCTCTGGATTGGCAATTCCAGCCATGGCCAATACAGAAGTGCTTTTTGAAAGAGGAATACTATTAAATAACGGTTTTAATTCGCCATATTTAATATAAGAAAAATATAATGCTTGATGGGGTTCTAGAGCGAGTTTTTGCGCAATGTGTTTCCTGGTTTCTTCATCCAAATTTTGCTCACATTTAGTTACCACTATTATGTCAGCTCTTTTCGCTGCTGCTCCATATTCTCTGAGGTAGCCAGAAGGAACCAAATAGTCATCCACATACAATTTGTGTTGCATGGTAAGTAGAATATTAAGTCCGGGCTTTAAGGCCCTATGTTGAAAAGCATCATCCAACAAAACCAATTCTGTTTCGGGGGCATCCATTAGTAGATTTGGAATACCTAGAACCCTATTTTCACTCACCGCTACATGAATCTGTGGAAATTTTTTAAACATTTGAAAGGGTTCGTCGCCAATACTAAAAGGGGTAGCATTTTTATCTGCAAATAAATAGCCTATGGTTTTTCTTTTGTAACCTCTGCTCAAAATGGCCACTTGGAAAGAAGAGCTCAGTAGCCTAACTAAATATTCTATATGTGGTGTTTTTCCTGTTCCTCCAAATGCTAAATTACCTACATTAATCGTTGGTATATCAAACTCTGTGCTTCCAAAGAATTCATTATTGTACAAATGATTTCTTAAGCGCAATATCCCTTCATAAAGAAGTGAAATGGGTCTGAGTATGCGTTGAAATAAAAGCAATTTTGTTGATTAATTCATTTGCAAGTTGAGTATTTTTAGTGAATTACCCGCATGTGACTTGTGGATAGTATTGTAAAGTGCTCACATTTTGTTTGTTAGGAAAATTTAGGAGGATTGCTTATATTTGCAAATACTAATATTCAAGTAGCAATATTGCTTTTTGGTTTTATTGGTTCATTAATAATACTACATGTTTAATAAAAAGATAATATTATTTGTATCTATTTCACTCTTTGGAGTTATGGGTTTATTTGCCCAGCCCCTTAGTGTTGGATTAGGTTCAGACCATGATCTTGCTGTAGCTAAAATTGATAGCAACACGGTTCATTGGAGAAATAAATTGTATCCTAAAACGGATGCTGGGGAGTTAAATATATATGGCTTTAATCCGGGAGAAATTCCTGTTTATTCAGACTCAACTTATGCATTTAGGTTAAGTTTGTTAGAAACTGAAATTCCGCTAGAGTATAATCAACAGGTTAGGGCTTATATTGATTTGTATGCCAATAGAAGGAGAGGATTGGTAAGCAAAGTATTGGCAACTTCTAAGTTCTATTTCCCCATTTTTGAGGAAGTTTTCGATAGAGAAAATGTTCCTATGGAATTTAAGTATTTAGCAGTTATAGAAAGTGCTTTAAATCAACGTGCTATTTCCCCAGTGGGTGCTGCTGGTTTATGGCAATTTATGGCTCCTACAGGAAGAATGTACGGGCTAAAAACAGATTCATACATAGACGACAGAAAAGATATCATTAAATCAACTGAGGCCTCTGTTTTATACTTCAAAAATTCATATAGAATCTATGGCGATTGGCTTTTGGTAATTGCAAGTTACAATTGTGGTCCGGGCAATGTAAATAAAGCCATTCGTAAATCGGGTGGCAAACGAAACATTTGGGAAATTATGCCTTACCTGCCAAAGGAAACCAGAGGCTATGTTCCTGCATTTATTGCTGCTGCATATGTGATGAATTATGCCAGCGAGCACAATATTTATCCTGCCGAAGACGAGATGTATTTTCACTTAGATACTGTTATGGTTGATAACAATACTTCTATTGAAAAACTTGCTTTATCATTAGGTACTACACCTGCAGAAATAAAGATGTATAACCCTATGCTTAAGCGTGGTGTTATTCCATTTAACAGCAATGGTGTTATGTTAACACTTCCTTATCATCAAGCTGTAAGGGTTGCTGCTCTCAGGAATGATACCAATTTCAATAACCAGGTGAATGAGGAGCTTATTGCGTTAAACCGTTCTATTCAAAATAGGCAACAATCCGATAAGGTTGTTTATAAAGTAAAGAGTGGCGATTACCTGGCAAAAATTGCTAAGAAATACGATGTTTCTGTGGCCGATTTAAAACGTTGGAACAAGAAAACCATCAAAGGAAACAAAGTAAGTAAGGGCCAAAAGCTTAAAATTTATCCCAATACCATTTGATTTTTTTTGAGCTCCAAAGCTCATTAACTGCACTACGTTTTACCAGCTCCAGCTAATCGCCATATTTTAATTAGTATATCAGAACGGTAATTATTGCACTCAGCTCCATCGGAGCGAAATAGATATAGTATTGAATGAATTTATGAAACCGAGCTCCAGCGGAGCGGTATATTTTAACTAGGCTATCAGAAACGGCAACCAGCTCCATCGGAGCGAAATAGATATAGTATTGAATGAATTTATGAAACCGAGCTCCATCGGAGCGGCATATTTTACTAGGCTATCAGAAACGGCAACCAGCTCCATCGGAGCGAAATAGATATAGTATTGAATGAATTTATGAAACCGAGCTCCAGCGGAGCGGCATATAACTACCAGAAGGCAGGAAAACCAATTGCCTTAACACCCCTCTTAATCCCTTATAAGAGTAATTGGTTTTAAGCTTTAATTACATGAAAAACTAAACGTTTTCCCTCTGCATTCGTGCTAAAAAAGAGATAGTCATCACCACCATCTTCAATCTTAAATACCTTTCTAATTTCTTCTACCGACTGCTTAAAGTTTCTTCTGGTAATATTAGCCTGAACCAATCTATTTTCTTTAAGGTAATTAGATAAAGTGGATTTTGAAAATTCTAAGGTATTTTTAATTACAAAAGCTCTTCCAATAAAATTTTCAGGCATCCTTGAACCAGTAAATAAGAAGCTCTGTGGCGCTAATTGGTTCAGACCGAAGGATTCTGCATACTCTTGAGATATGCCTGCTTTAATGATGCATGGGTGGGGCTCAAAAATATAATTACACAAGGAGTTTGGGACAATATTTGGGGAGGAGTTTACTTCGTTTAATTTTGAATAGGAAGGGAAAATGAGTGTTTCGTTTTCTAATAATTGAACCGCATAAATTTGCGGTGTAGCAATTTTATTTTTACCTAATAAAACCAAAATTTCCTTTACCTCTTGTTTATCGCCAATTACCCAAATTTTCTCTATACCAGAAAGGACGTTTGTTAAATAACTTATATCAACCATTGGAGAAATTTTGAGCATAATTTTTTCAGAGACCTCCAAACATCTTGCATGAAGTTCCAAAATATTGGGGGTACATTGATCTAAAAAAAAGGCACGCTTTTGGTCGGGACGTCTATCAGCATCTAAAAAAATTAAGTCAAATTTGCCAATATTTGTATTTTGGAGGTATTCTTCCGCAGTAATATCCAGGCGAACAATGGAGTTAATGTCCATTTTTTTGTAATTGGTTCGAACCAATTCATTTAAAAAAATATCGGGGTCCAAAGAAATGATTTCAGTGAAACTCCTTGAGAACGCCCAATCATCAACGCCTA
>JBILVK010000124.1:0-7996 GCA_044370475.1 Bacteroidia bacterium | reverse complement strand
ACTTTAAAATCGGTACCTACAGACCATATGGCATCATTAGAATTCTCTAACAGTGCTAAATTATTGGCCTGATTCATTTGCAATTCAGACTCTGCTTCTTTTCTTATTTTGCTAAATAAATTAAGTGCGATAATACTAGTAATAACCGATATAAAAATATTGTAATTTAATACCTGCTGGCTTCCATATTGACTTGCAATTTCATTGAAAATTAGCTGAGGCGAGAGGCCAAAATTAACCAACAAAACACTGATGAGAATTGCACTTAATCCTATGGTTCTAATACTTCTTGTACCTAAAGCATCAAACAAGTATATGCCAATGATTACAGGAAAGTACATCAAATACGTGCCTAAGTTATCTTGTAATTCTGTATCTATTAGATAAATGCTTAATGTTATCGAAAGAATAGAAATGTATGTGGCCAGATGTAATTTGTCATTTCGGGTTAAATACAAGCAATATAGGTTTACAACAATTGGGATAAGATTTAACAAATTTATCAATGAAGAGCCCAAGAAGAACCCAAGTAGTAAAGTAAACGAACTTACCGCAATATCTAAGCAAATAAGCCAGTATAAAATGTTCTTTTGTTTGTTCATCCCCTAAGTCTCAATGATAGGAAAATTCCATTTCTTTTCTACAAGATATTGCAATTTACCCTTTTCGGCCAATAATGGCGAAGGAATATTGTTTTTGTAAAGAGCCCCAGTGCCAAGTCCTTGCGGCAATTTATTGTTCTTAATGGCACACCATTGTGCTATGGCATTTAAGCCAATATTGGATTCTAAAGCAGAGGTTGCCCACCAATCAATATCCAATTTTTGTGCTTCTTTTATCCATGAATCACTGCAAGCTAAGCCACCAAGTAATGTAGGTTTAAGAATAATAAATTTGGGCCGAACCAATTTAAGTAATGCAGCTCCTTGTTGATGCACATTTATGCCTATAAGCTCTTCGTCTAGTGCTACAGGAATACTGCTTTTGGCGCATATTTCTTGCATGCGTTCCGTTTGTTTAGCAGCAATGGGTTGTTCAATGGAGTGTATGGTAAACTTGCTAAAATCTTTGAGCTGATCCAAGGCCTCGTTAGGTTTAAAAGCGCCGTTGGCATCGAGTCTAATTTGTACCTGATTGGCAGAAAATGAATTCCTAAATTTTTCCAATAACCTACATTCTGCATCATGATCATGTGCGCCAATTTTAAACTTAATGCAATCGTAACCTTGTTGTGCTTTGCTAATGGCTTCTTGGTACATATGGTCTAATTCTGCCATCCAAACAAGGCCGTTAATGGCAATTGGATTTCCGCTTAAAAATGGTGAAGGAAACAAGGTTTGTGTACCTCCATTTTCCAAATCGAGTAAGGCTGTTTCAATGGCAAATTGGATGGAAGGAAATTCTTGCAAAGGGAGTTCTTTGAAGGAAATTCCTTCGTTGAGTAATTGCAAAAATGCCGACAGTTGTTCTTCAAATTGAGGTAGGTAATCTATGCTCAATCCTTTGAGGGGCGCGGCTTCTCCCCAGCCTATTTTTCCGTTTAAGTTCTTTGCATACACCAAAAAAGATTGGTGGGTGCTAATGGCTCCGCGACTCGTTTTGGCTTCAAAAGAAAATGCTAAATCGCGTTTTAGATATGCAAATACGGGTCCTTTCATTTTAGTCCAAAATAAATAATGAAGGTAATAAGCAAAGTGCTAAGAGATAACCATTTTAGCAGGGGGTCGAAACTCTGGTAGTCTTTGGCTTTTTGGGCAGCAATCATATTCCATAAATAGATGCCTGCAATGGGAAACGTTGTAAACTCCGCAGGAAGATTTATTTGGCGCAAGAATTGGTTCAGACCGAAAAAAGAAATGGCCAATACAATGCTGTGGTAAGTTTGTGCTTTAGACAAGCCAAGGCGTACAGGAATGCTTTTTTTTCCAGCGGTTTGATCCGACTCAATGTCGCGCATGTTATTGAGGTTAAGTACCCCAACCGACAAGCCTCCGTAGGCAATGGAGAGGTAAATGGCGTTTAAGGATGCACTGGCAGTTTGTAAATATTGTGTGCCCATTACGGCAACAAAACCAAAGAATATGAATACGCTAATATCTCCTAAGCCCGCATACCCGTAAGGTCTTTTGCCATTGGTATAGGCTATGGCTGCAAGTATGGCAAGAATGCCAACCGCAAAAAGGGTGGCGGTAGCTGCGGTTCCAATGATAGGCATAGCAAAATAAAGTAGGCATGAGCCGCTAACCAAAGAAAGTATAGCTGCAATAAGCATAGCAAGTTTCATGTTTTTTGCGCTAATAAATCCGGCTTGAACCATTCTTTTTGGACCTTTTCTTTCATCACTATCTGCCCCGTGAACACTGTCGCCGTAGTCGTTGGCAAGGTTTGATAGAATTTGAAGAAAGAGGGCGGTTAGTACATTTAACCACGAAATAATTGGATGTATTTCTTGTTCCGTGGAGATGCACAAAATGCCAGCCCAAATGCAGGAGAGCGACAAGAAAAGGGTGCGCAAACGGAAGGCTTTAATCCAATGAGATATTTTCATTATGTTTGTTGAATGAGCCAGCAAATTAAGTATATTAGGTTTTTGCTGAAGTATCCTGTTTATAAAATTTTTAAACAGCGCACAAAATACATCAGCAATCATAACTTTTTAATAATTGCTAGTATACTGGTAGCCATAGTGGTAAGTATAGCTGCCATGGCCTTAAAGTTCTCCATTCACTGGTTTGAATCTATGTTAATTAATACCAGCTTTTTTGAGTTGAGGTATCAATATATCATCTATCCGGTTATTGGAATTGTGTTGTCTTTGATTTTTGTGCGCTATGTTTTTGGCTTAAAAGATTTTGAAAAGGGCCTAAGTTCTATCATTTACCGCATTAACCACAAGAAGGGAAAAATTGAGACTCACCATACCTACGCCCATTTGGTAAGCAGTGCATTTACGGTAAGTTTAGGAGGTTCTGTGGGGGTAGAAGCGCCCATAGCCATTACGGGTTCTGCCATTGGTTCTAACTTGGCCAAGCGATTGTTTTTAAATGATGGCGACCGCAATTTGTTACTTGCCTGTGGCGCCTCGGCGGGCATTTCGGCTATTTTTAATTGTCCGGTTGGTGGCGTAATTTTTGCCTTAGAGGTGTTGTTAAGACGGGTAAGCATAACGGCGTTTGTGCCTTTGCTTATTGCCTCTGCCACGGCCGCGGTAATGAGCCACATATTTTACCAGGGACAAATTATTGTCTTTACGCCCAAGCCATGGGAGGTGGGTTCCATTCCATTCTATGTATTGTTTGCAGTAATATGCGGCTTATTTTCTGTCTACACCATTCAAACTATTTATGGCATAGAATCTAGGTTTAACAACAAAAATCAGAAGTTTCTTATTGCCATTTTTCAAGGTTTAATTGTTGGCGGTCTGATCCTATTTTCGCCGCTGTTATACGGTGAAGGATATTTTGTAATTAACAAGGCACTCAATGGTTCCTTGGATAGCTACGTCTCGGAGTTTGTAAGCAGTCAGACACAGTTTAGTCCAAACACTATTTTAATAGCCTTTGTGTTTGTAACCATTATGCTCAAGCCCATAGCGGCGGCCTTAACGGTAAGTGCTGGAGGAAACGGAGGTATATTTGCACCCTCCTTATTTATTGGAGCCTTGGTGGGCTTATTGTTTGCACGTATTATAAACATATCTGGCTTATCAGAATTGAATGAAGTAAATTTTATTGTAATTGGAATGGCTGGGGTATTAAGTGGGGTGTTGAGTGCGCCATTAACAGGCATTTTTATGATAGCAGAAGTGGCAGGGGGTTATACCTTATTTGTGCCACTCATGATTGTTTCTGCAGGTAGTTTTTTTGTCACCAGGCTAATTGAACCCAATAGCATTTATACCAAGAAACTTGCCCATGGTGGATTTATGCAGAAGACCCCCGAATTAGATTTGTTGAAAGAATTGTCGGTAAGGGCCATTATGGAAGTAGATTTTCCTGTGTTAAAACCCGATGATTCTTTGCGCAGGGTTACTGAGGTAGTTTCTGGCACTAGGAGAAATGTGTTTCCTGTGGTAAAGCGTAACGGACAATTTATGGGCATCATTACCATGGGCCATTTAAGGTCGTATATCTTTAAACAAGAGTTGTACGACAAAACAAAGGTCTCAGAGATGTTGGTTCAGGACGTTATTACAAGCGATATAAACGACAGCTTGGATACTTTAATGCACTCGTACGAAGAATATCCAGAGGTGTTTTACATTCCGGTATTGGAGGGAGAAAAGTACTTAGGATTTGTTTCTAAGAGTACTTTTTTAAATAAGTATAAAACGCTTATGAAAGAATGGGCAACTGAGCATCAAGCCTGATTTTTATTGGCATGTGTTACACAAATATCTATAATTTCTGAAATCTTATCTTTGGTAAGTGGTTTAACATAAAAACCAGTAAGTGACGGGTAAGATTGCGCGCGCTTTTGGTCGTTGGGGTCGAGAGAAGAGGTAACCATTATGATAGGGAATTTTTTAGGAAATAATTCATACCTGTCTAAGAACTCCCAGCCATTTAGTCGAGGCATATTAATGTCCAATAAAATTAAATCGAAATCTTCTTGGTTAGTGGTTAAAAAATCGAGTGCTTCAGTGGGGTCGAGAAAATCTTTTAATTCGTAAGGTATACCCATTTTACGCATCAAACGCTCATTTGCCATATTGTTAATGAAATCGTCGTCGATTTGAATAATTTTTGTGATCATGGAATAATATATTAAGTATTGGGGAAAGATATCCACTCAAACAAATATATGTATATTTGGAATAAAATAAAACGCTAAAAATAATATTTTTACCATTTTTTAAAAGTTACATAAACGGCCAAAACAATGTGGGCAAAGGCCAGTACATGGTTCCATTGAAGTTTTTGGTTAAAGACTAAAGTATTGATTCCCAAGAAAACGGAGAGTGAAATGATTTCTTGTAAGGTTTTTAATTCGAGTAAATAAAAAGGGCCACCTTGTACTATGAATCCCATTTTATTTGCGGGCAATTGAAAGGCATATTCATATAGGGCAATGAACCAACTCGCTAGTATTAAGCCAACTATGCCAAGTTTATGGAAGAATCCCCGTTTTTGAAACTGTTAATGTGGGCATTAATCAATTGCCATAAATACATGAGAAATAAAGAGAAAAAGGTTGCAAAGGAGGGTTCTGCTCATGATTAATTTTGAATTAGGTATTTTTTCAATACAAAAACTATAATTTTGCTTTCACAAATAAACAACATGAAGCAGATAATTGATAACATCAAGGCAGAACTAAAAAAGGGTGATTATAGTACAGACAAGGTAATTGTCTTATTAAAAGAATTGAGAGAGTTTTTTAAGACAAATTTGAAAGAGCCAGGTTATGTGCGCATGATACGTTTGGCGTATGAGGATTTAGAAGCCAATAACGACTATACCTTTTTGTATTTAGAGGAAGATGGTGGAAAAGAGAATTTAGAATACCTGGTTGACTTATTGGGCGACCATAGCAATAAGTATAACCGCGAGGAGTTGCAAGAGATTAGAAACTTGATGGAAGGTATAGTTCCAGAAGAAGAAGAAGAGGAAACAGAAGCATAACAATTTTAATGAAAGCCCTTTTGGGGCTTTTGTTTTTTAGCGCAATTACGATATGACTGATATAAAAGTTGGGATAATCATGGGGTCTGATAGTGACCTCGAAGTGATGAAAGAAGCCGCCAAGGTGTTAGAAGATTTTAAAGTGCCTTTTGAAATTACAGTGGTATCTGCTCACCGTACGCCAGAGCGCATGTTTACTTATGCCAAAGAGGCCAAGGGCAGGGGTTTACAGCTTATCATTGCTGGTGCAGGTGGTGCGGCACATTTGCCGGGAATGGTGGCTGCAATTACTACCTTGCCAGTAATAGGAGTGCCTGTGCAATTAAAAACATTATCTGGTTTAGATTCTTTGTTGTCTATTGTACAAATGCCGGGTGGCGTGCCTGTAGCAACGGTTGCCATTAACAATGCTAAGAATGCGGGATTGTTGGCGGTGCAAATTTTGGCATTGCAAGATGAGAACCTTTCGGCATCGGTTCAGACCTATAAAGACAAGATGAGAGACGAGGTTTTGGTGAAGGCCGAAAAGGTTGAAAAGGGCAGAGGAGTAATAGGTTTCAAGAATTATTAAGGGAAGAGATTTTCATCATTTGTTTATTAAGTAAATTGATGCTAATTTGTAAAACTTAATAATACAAAATTGGATAGTTTTTGGGATTTATTTAAGCCGGAAGAGCTTATCAGGTTTGGGGGCTTATTTATGCTCGTTCTCATTATTTTTTTGGAGAATGGCGTATTCTTTGGATTTTTTTTACCAGGAGATTCCTTATTATTTACGGCTGGACTTTTGTGTTATGTTGGGGTATTGGCCGTTCCTTTATGGCACCTTATATTTTATATAGCCATAGCTGCTATGGCAGGTTATTATGCTGGATATTGGTTTGGCGCAAGGACGGGGGATGCCTTGTATAATCGAAAGGAATCGCTCTTCTTTAAGAAGAAATATATAACCACTGCCGAAGATTTTTATAAGAAGTATGGTGGCTTGGCATTGGTGCTGGGAAGGTTTTTACCCATAGTGCGCACCTTCGCCCCCATTCTTGCTGGTGTGGTAAAAGTGAAGCCTACTGTGTTTTTCTTATTTAATGTAACGGGTGCTATTCTTTGGCCTTCTACCATTGTAACAGCTGGCTATTTTGTAGGCAAAATTTTTCCGAATGCCATGCATTACCTCGATTTTGTAATCGTAGGTTTTATCTTAGTTACTTCCATTCCTATTTACAATTCCTTTAGAAAGGATAAGAAGCGTAAGGCAGAGGAAGCAGCAAAAGACCTCTAATACTTCTGTTTTAAAGGGGGCACATTAATTAATAGGCTTACTACCTCGTTTATGGAGTAAATGCCTAAGATATAAGAAGCTACAAAGAATGCTTAATTACTTTTCTGGCGTAAATGTTAAAATTATCTACGTGGCCATATTCAAAATCGCAAATCTCGTTTAAGCTGTTTCTGATATCAGATTCACCACTTAATTTTTCTTCAATGATAAGGGTGATGTCGTTAAAATATTGAAAGAACTTTTTAGCTCCTTTAATCATCTCCACTTCCATTCCTTCTACATCAATTTTTACTAAGATTTTAGTGTCTTTGTTTAAACCAAATCCTTCAAAAACATCGTCTAAAGAATTTATCTCAAATTTCTCGGTGGCGCTATCTCCTTCTTGCACGCGCTTGCTGGCACCCGGATTAATTTGGTTAATTCTAAAATGTTCTATGCTGTGTTTGCTACCTAAGCCGTAATTAAAAGCTTTTACTTTTGATTCTAGCTTATTTAGCTTGATGTTTTTTTGCACCATGTAATAACTACTGCTTACTGGTTCAAATGCAAAACATGGGTAGCCTTTTTGTCCGAGCCAAATGCAGTATTCGCCAAGACATGCGCCAATATCAAAAAACACTTCAAACGGATGTGTTTCTATATAATGTTTAATCTCTATTTCGTAGGCATAGTTTATGTACTGAAAATCTAAGGTGCCTTTCCTGGTTTCAAATTGGCCCATTGAACTCACCATGAGTTTTCCGTTGGCATAAGACTTTCTTGTGAACATATACAATACCGCGTTTACCGCCGCCGAAAATTCGCCATGCTTTAGGTACTCATAGAAGTAAAGCGAGTAAACTTTAATTCTGTTAATAAGGTAATTCATAATTTTTAACTATTACACAAATTAATATGATTATTTTGCCATTTAGTCGCTTTATTTTAAGAAAATTAGCACCAATGAGTGTTAATTTGTAGTCAGAAAGATGCAAATAGGAAAACTCATTTTGGTTCCAACACCCATTGGGAATTTGGAGGATATTACGTTAAGGGGATTACGTATGTTAAAGGAGGTTGATGCTATTTTAGCGGAGGACACGCGTACAACCGG
>JBILVK010000143.1:0-6604 GCA_044370475.1 Bacteroidia bacterium | reverse complement strand
CTCCCACTCAATAATTTCAATGTCAATCTCAGGCTTTACATAAAAATGTGCAGCCAAATCTAGCATGTACTTCTCGTCTTCACTTCTTACCCCAGAAATGCTCTTATTGTCGTTCACCCCAACCAACAAAACACCTCCTTTATGGTTGGCAAATGCACTCATGGTCTTGGCAATTTTACTAGCAGATGATATGGTCTTCTTAAAGTCGAGTATCTCGTTCTCTCCCCCTGCAATTCTCAATAATAACGGATGTACTGCCATGTTTAATTTAGTAAAAACCTAGGTAAAATATCATTTCGCTCAAAATTCTTAGGCTTCGGTTCGAACCAAAACAGATTTATCAATTCCTTTAAACTGCCGTGGTATTTAACCTTCACACCCAAGAGCGCTTTATCACTAAACGCAAATAAAGCAATTTAGTTCTTCCATAAACAACCTGCCATCAAAAACACCCCTAAGCCGCTGTCTTTAAGCTATAAGCTCTGGCTTTCGTATGAACCAAAGTCCCAAAAAGGTCAGTGCCCCATTTAGCACCAATAACTCAATCCCAATCTGGTAGCTCCAGCCAAAATAAGCAGGAATATAGTTTTGAAAACCATAACAAAGCACCGGAGCAAGCAAGCAAACAATAGGCGCCAATTGATCATTTACCTTGTGCTTGCTCAAAATACCAAAAGCAAACAAACCCAATAGCGGACCATACGTATATCCTGCCACATCCAACAGAATTCCAATGATGGATTTGTTGTTAAGCACCTTAAAATAATATACCATAATCAAAAACACCAAAGCAAAAGATAAATGAACTATCTTTCTTGTTTTTGCTTGCTGTGCTTCACTTAAATTCTTATTGCGTTGTATGCCTAAAATATCTATACAAAAAGAAGATGTGAGTGCCGTTATTGCCCCATCTGCCGAAGGAAACAAGGCCGATATCAAACCTATAATAAAGATAAGCGAAATCCACATAGGCATATGACTTAATGCTATAGTTGGAAACAAATCATCGCCCTTTACCAACAAGCCTTTATTGCTGGCATATAAATACAATACGCCTCCCAATAACAAGAACAGAAAATTTACCAGCACCATCACAGAGCTAAAAAGCACCATGTTTTTTTGAGCACCTCCTAAGGTCTTTACACTAATATTTTTCTGCATCATTTCTTGATCCAAACCTGTCATGGCAATGGTAATAAATGCCCCACCAATTACTTGTTTCAAAAAGTATTTCTTATCCAAATAATCAAAGTTAAAAATCTGCAAATGTCCGCTATCACTCAAACTCGTTAAGGTTTCACCCATGCTCATATTTAAATCGCCCATGATGTAAAACACACAAACCACTAAGGCCAATAACATAAAAAATGTTTGCAAGGTATCTGTCCACACAATGGTCTTAACGCCTCCCTTAAAGGTATACAACAAAATCATCAACAGAATCAATAAGGTTGTTGCATGAAAGCTAATTCCCAAAGCATCCAAAACAAATATTTGCAATACATTAATCACTAAATAGAGTCGCAACGTAGCTCCCAAAGTCCGCGAAATAATAAAGAAAATAGCCCCTGTTTTATAGGATGAAGGACCAAAACGCTGACCCAAATAATTGTATATCGAGGTAAGCTGTAAGCGGTAATAAAGGGGCAACAACACAAAGGCCACCACAAAATACCCAATGAAATAACCCAATACCACTTGAAAATAGCTGAATTTTGCCAGCTCTACTGTGCCGGGTACCGATACAAAGGTTACGCCAGATAAGCTGGTGCCAATCATGCCAAAAGCCACCAAAGCCCAGTGACTGCTTTTATTGCCTATAAAAAATGTTTCGTTGTTTGCGTTCCTTGAGGTATAATAGGCCACCCCAAGCAATACCAGAAAATAAACAACAATCACCGATAAAAATAGTGCAGATTCCATTACACAAAACTACTCACCCAATCAACTCTCGCAAGCAAAGTTAACCACATAAAGGGGCAAGCGTCTAGTATTTATTGCGGTGTTAAAGGCACACCGGTTAATTGCATTAAGGCAACAAGCAGCAAAACAATCAGCAATGAAATGCGCAAAGGCTTCATAATCGACTTCTTAGGCATGGATTCGGCATCCACAAAGTGTTTTCCAAATACATACTCAACAAGCAGCGCGCCTTGCAAGAAATTTGCCACAAAGGTGGTACCCGGACCTCTAATGGCTGTTGACGATAAAAGTGCAGTAAAAGCGGCCATTAAAAACGATAAGAATAGCACACCATTCCCTAATCCATTTAAGCCTTTATCGCGCAAATTTTGGCGCAACATAAAGCCACCAAAAACCGGACTAAAAAACACGCAAAAACCCAAGACTGCCCATTTAGAATATATCGCCATTGGCTCGGGTGTTCTATCCGTTTCTTCCATTTACTTATTTGTTTATAACTATACTTCGGTTCGAACCGAACCCTAATAAAAATGCTGACGGTTGTGCTTATTCCAAATCTTAATCATAATAAACCCAAACAGCATGCCTCCTAAATGGGCAAAATGAGCTACATTATCTGCGGGATTGGCAGCAATTCCTTGGTACAACTCTAACGCACCATAGCCAATCACAAAATACTTTGCCTTAATAGGAAAAGGAATAAACAACATCATTAAAGTGGTATTTGGAAACAACATACCAAAGCCCAACAACAGCCCAAAAACTGCACCACTGGCACCCACCACAGGAATATTCATCTTATGAGCCAACATAAAATCTGTGATCTCCTTGGCACCCGATAAAAAGGCTGGATTATTAGGCTCGCGTTGCCAACCACTCAAAAAATCTACCACATGGCTATCGTTCGCTAAAAAAGAATCACGTTGAATGAGGTTTAAAAAAGAATCATAATCGGCATTCAAATTAAACTCTGCAATGGCCGCTTTAACCTGATAAACTTCTATGGCATTAATGCCCAAATGCAGCGCTGCCGCTCCAAATGCTGTAACAAAATAATAGATAAAAAAGCGCTTAGCACCCCAATAATTTTCCAATACACTTCCAAACATCCACAACGAAAACATGTTAAAAAACAAATGGGTAAAAGAGCCATGCATAAACACATGGGTAATGAGTTGAAAGGGCTTGAAGTATTCTGATTCTGGATAATACAATCCAAAGACTTTATTCATATTAAACAATCCCCTGCTCTCCAATACCGCGTAGGCAAGAAAACAAAGTCCGTTTATAATCAACAAATTCTTTACTACCGGAGGAAAATTAGAAAAACTACTGGGTCGGTTCGACTGATACATGAATTTTTTTTGGCAAAATAAGTTAAAAAAGGAATAGTCTAGCTGCTATGCGTGCAAATATATTAAAACATTTTACCAATGTCTTGTAAGGTAAGTTTGCTTACACATGGTCGGCCATCTGGCGCGTACTGTGGGTCTGCACAAGCAAATAGCTCATCTACTAGGCGGTTCATTTCTTCTGTCTTTAAGCGCGTACCTTGTTTAATGGCGGCCTTTTTTGCAAGGGTTTTTGCCACATTCTTGTGCTTACCAATTTCAGATTGCTTATTGGTTTTATACATTTCTATAATGCCCAGGAGCAACTCCTGCTCATCCTCTAAATGTAACTCTGCAGGCAAACCATTAATCACAAAAGAGTTCTTGCCAAAGGCATTCACCGTAAAACCTAAAGCCCCCATTTCGGGCAATATTTCCTCTAAAATAGCCTCATCCCCAACGGCCAAATTTACCACTTTAGGAAACAACAATTGCTGACTAGCAATAGGATTTTGTTCTAAGGCAAGCAAGTACTTTTCGTATAAAATACGTTCGTGTGCTGCTTGCTGATTCACCAACATCAATCCGCTTTTTATGGGAGTAACAATGTATTGATTGTTGAGCTGAAAAAACACCCGCATATCGCTCACCTCTTCATTGCCAGAAGGCAAGAGACTTGCTTGATTTGCCAAGGGTGAAAGAACCTCGCTCGACTTTTGAAAAAGAGACTCCCAGTGCTGCGCATTTTGTTTGCGTTGTTCTTGGTAAGTTTCTTTAAAACTACCCCAATCTGGTTTGCTCACGGTTGCATTGCTGTTATGTCCAATAAGCTCATTGATGCTCGGCGGATTTAACTGCAATTGCATAAACTTATTGTCATCAAATCCTTCCTCACCCGGACTCTGCACATACTCGCCCAGCGCCTTTCTTACCACGGCACGAATGATTTGGTACACATTGCGATCGTCTTCAAATTTTACCTCAGTTTTTGTTGGGTGAATATTGATATCTATTTGCGCAGGGTCTATATCAATTTGAATAACATACAAGGGAAATTGTTCTTTGCTAATGGTGCCCTCAAAGGCATTGGTGACAGCATGGTTTAAATAAGCATCTTTAAAAAACCGCCTATTTACAAAGAAGAACTGCTCTCCTCTTAACCGTTTTGCAAATTCTGGCTTGCCAATAAATCCCCTCACATGAATAATGCTGGTTTGCTCATCAAGCGCAATTAAATCCTTTTCTTCCCTGCCTCCAAAAACAGCGCAAACCCTTTGCACCAATGATGCGGAGGCATATTCCAATTGCACTTCATCATTGTGGTACAATACAAATTTGATGCTTGGATTAGCTAATGCCGCCCTGTTAAACTCCTCGGCTATATGTCGCCATTCAACAGGATTAGATTTAAGAAAATTTCTCCTTGCAGGAATATTATAAAACAAGTTTTTAACGGTAATATTGGTACCCGCTGCAGTGGCCACAGGCTCTTGTTTCTTTACCTGCGAGCCTTCAACAAGCAAATGAGTACCCAGCTCATCGTCCTCTTTCCTTGTTTTCATTTCAACCTGCGCCACAGAAGCTATACTGGCCAAAGCCTCGCCCCTGAAACCCATGGTGTTTATTTTGAAAATATCCTCGGTTTGTGCAATTTTAGAGGTAGCATGGCGCTCCCAACACATGCGGGCATCGAGCGGACTCATGCCACAACCATTGTCCATTACCTGAACCAATGATTTGCCAGCGTCTTTTACAAACAAGGTAATCTCGGTAGCGCCAGCATCTATGGCGTTATCTAGCAATTCCTTTACTATTGATGAAGGCCTTTGTATTACCTCACCAGCTGCAATTTGGCTTGCTACATGATCCGGCAAAAGTTTTACTATATCAGTCATTCCACCTACAAATCACCCGCTTTTTTTGCAGACTTTTCATACTGTGGAGAACTTTCAACCATAACAAGGTGAATAAGTTAATCGTTATAAAGGTGTTTATATGCCAGTTATTATGCTTTTTTGCAGATTGATATGCTGAAATCCACCCAATATATATTCTTACTCATCTTCGCGTGTTTGCTTGCCAACAGTGTAAAGGCACAGAATCATGTCATCAATTGGCAGAAGCAAAATCCATGGGTAGATTCTGTGATGAACACCTTAACCTTAGATGAAAAAATTGCGCAACTTTTTACGGTAGCTGTTTGGACGCAAAGAGACAGCAATTACCTCAATGAAATTGAAAAGCAGGTAAAAGAATATAAAATTGGCGGACTCATGTTTATGAAGGGAACTCCGCATAAGCAGGCAATACTCACTAACAGGTATCAATCCAAAGCTAAAGTTCCTTTATTGGTTAGCATTGATGGCGAATGGGGCTTAAACATGCGCTTAGATAGCACGCCAGTATTCCCAAGACAATTGGTATTAGGAGCAGCAAACAATGAAGAACTAACCCAAGAAATGGGTGCAGAAATAGCCAAACATTGCAAGAGATTAGGCATCCATGTGAACTTTGCGCCAGACATTGATGTAAACAATAACATGGCCAACCCAGTGATTAACGACCGCAGTTTTGGTGAAAACAAATACATCGTTGCCAAGCATGGAACAGCCTATATGAAAGGGATGCAGAACAACCATGTGATGGCAACTGCCAAGCATTTTCCCGGACATGGAGATACAGAATCAGATTCGCACCATGCTTTGCCCATTATTACAGGCAATAGAAAAAGGCTCGATTCTTTGGAGCTTTACCCATTTAGAGAGCTTATAAAAAATGATGTAGGAAGCATCATGGTTGGTCACCTTTTTGTGCCCGCAATTGATACTACCAATAATACGGCAACCTCTATATCCTCTGTTGCGGTTAAGCAACTTCTAAAAGATGAAATGGGTTTTGAGGGTTTGGTGGTAACAGACGGACTTAATATGAAAGGTGTAGCCAATTATGCACCCTCAGGAGAAGTAACGGCAAAGGCGCTGGCAGCTGGAAATGAGCTATTGCTTTTTGTAGAAGATGTGCCACAAAGTATATTTTGGATTAAAGATTATATGGGTTGTGGGCTTATTTCGGAAGAAGATGTAAACAAGGCTTGCAGGAAAATTTTAATCACCAAACATTGGGCCGGATTAAGCAAGTATAAGCCCGTTGAAACAAAAAATTTATATGAGGATCTTAACTGCTGTTCAACCGATTTATTAATTAAAAAGGTAGTTAAACAAGGGGTTGTAGTGGCAAAAAATTTGGATGGGTTAATTCCTTTTGAATCGCCACAAAACTATAAAATAGCCAGCATTGCAGTAGGCAATAATCAGTTCACTGCCTTTCAACAAACCCTTGGCAATTACCTC
>JBILVK010000123.1:0-8039 GCA_044370475.1 Bacteroidia bacterium | reverse complement strand
AGCTTTGGCGCAGATGACTTTAGGGTGGCCAAACAACATGGCATTGGTTCTTTAACATTGGTAGATAAAAGAGGCAAGTTTTTAGAAACGGTTATAGACCCTATTTTCCCTTTGAATGGAAGGTATGTGAAAGAAGCCTATTTAAATGAAGAGGAAAAGGCTATTGAGCTAAGCATTCAGCAAGAACGCTTGGTTTCTATCATCCCTAAACTCGATAAATACTTGAGTGTTGACGAGCTTATTGCCCTTAAACTCAAAATAGAAAACAAAGCCTTTAAAATAGAAAAATACGACCATACCTATCCACATTGTTGGCGCACAGATAAGCCAATCTTATACTATCCTTTAGAAAGTTGGTTTATAAAAACTACAGCAGTAAAAGATAGATTGGTAGAATTAAATAAAACCATCAATTGGAAGCCAGAACATACCGGAACCGGTAGGTTTGGCAACTGGCTAGAGAACTTGGTAGATTGGAATCTTTCACGTTCACGCTATTGGGGAACTCCACTTCCTATTTGGAGAACCGAAGATGGAAGCGAAGAAAAATGCATTGGCTCTCAAGCAGAATTACAGGCAGAAATTGCAAAATCTGTTGCGGCTGGATTTATGGAATCTAGCTTTGAAATGAAAGATTTGCATAAGCCATTTGTTGACCATGTTATTATGGTTTCTTCTCGTGGAGAGAAAATGTACCGTGAGGCAGATTTAATTGACGTATGGTTTGATAGTGGCGCCATGCCTTATGCGCAGTGGCATTGGCCGTTTGAGAATGAAGAAGTATTTAGAAATAATTTCCCAGCAGATTTTATAGCCGAGGGTGTTGATCAAACCCGCGGTTGGTTCTTTACTTTGCATGCTTTATCGGTTCTATTGTTTGATAGCATTAGTTATAAAAATGTAATTGCTAACGGACTTGTTCTTGACAAGCACGGAAATAAAATGAGTAAGCGATTGGGCAATGTGGTTGATCCGTTTAAGACCATTGACCAATTTGGTGCTGATGCCACACGCTGGTATTTATTAAGCAATAGCGATCCTTGGGATAACCTAAAATTTGATATTGAAGGAGTAGCCGAATGTCAGAGAAAGTTTTTTGGTACCCTTTACAATACTTACAACTTCTTTGCCTTGTATGCCAATATTGATGGATTCTCGTATGCAGAACCTGAGGTACCTATGGCAGATAGACCTGAAATTGATAGATGGATATTGAGCTTGCTTCAAACCTTGGTTCAGAAAGTTGAAAAGCAAATGGACAGCTACGATCCAACTCCAGCCACTAGGGCTATACAAGATTTTGTAGGTGAAAATTTGAGCAACTGGTATGTGCGTTTATGCAGAAGAAGATTCTGGAAAGGCGAATACTCACAAGATAAAATATCTGCTTACCAAACTTTGTATACCTGTTTAGAAACAGTATCTCAGTTGATGAGTCCGTTTGCACCTTTTTACGCTGAACAATTGTTCCGCGATTTAAATTTAGTGGGCAAAAGGCAAAGCAGCGGTTCGGTTCATTTGAGCAATTTCCCGAAGGTAAAAGCCGAATGGGTGAACAAAGAATTGGAATTGCAAATGGAATATGCGCAGAAAATTTCCTCTTTGGTTTTATCTATCCGCAAAAAAGAAAACATGAAGGTTCGTCAGCCTTTGCAAAAAATCCTTATCCCTGTTTTGGATCAGCACATGAAAGACGAAATAACCCATGTGCAAGATTTAATTTTGGCGGAGGTAAATGTAAAAGAGTTGGAGTTTATAGATGCGATGGACAAATCTATTAAGCCTAATTTTAAGAGTTTAGGTAAAAAAGTGGGTCCAAAAATGAAGCAAGTTGCTGAGATAATAAGCGCATTTAATCAAGCCCAAATTGAAACTTTGGAGCAAAACGGGACAATCACCTTAACTTTAGAAGGTGAAAATATTGACATTTTGTTAACAGATGTAGAGATCCTATCAAAAGAGATAGCAGGCTATAAAGTGGCCAATGAAGGCAGGTTAACAGTGGCTTTAGATATTACACTCAGTGCCAGCTTAATAGAAGAAGGAATTGCTAGGGAGATTGTGAGCAAGGTGCAAAACCTTAGAAAAGACAGCGGTTTGGACTTAACCGACAAAATAAGTTTAAAAATTGTTGAAGTTCCGTATATAAAAAGTGCTATTAATCAATTCAAAAACTATATTTGCAGCGAAATTTTGGCGAACGATATTGAGAGTGTTTCCGAATTAGCTGGAGAAACAACCATATTGATTGACGAAGTTTCTGTAAAGGTTCAAATTGAAAAATTTAATTAGGCCATGGCTAAGAAAACGACAAAAAACGCTCCAAAGAAGGCAGTTAAAGCTGCTCCAAAAAAAGCAGTAAAAAAGGTAGCAACTAAAAAAGCTGCTGTTAAAAAAGTGGCTCCAAAGAAAGCTGTTGCTAAAAAAGTGAGCAAACCAGCACCTAAAAAGGTGGTTAAAAAGGTAGCAACTAAAAAGGTGGCAACCAAAAAAGCTCCTATTAAGAAAGTGGCGACAAAAAAAGTAGCAACTAAAAAGGCTCCTCTTAAAAAAGCTCCTGCTAAAAAAGTTATTGTAAAAAAGGCTATAGCTAAAAAAGCAACAAAGCCTGCAGTGAAGAAACTTGCAACAAAAAAGGCTATTGTGAAACCTGCTGCTAAAAAGGTAAGCAAGGTGGTGAAAGCTGTTGCCAAAAAAATTAGCAAAGTAGTAAAGAAAGCTGTTGCTCCTAAAAAAGCAGTGAAAGTAATTGCTAAACCAGTTGCTAAAAAGCCAGTTGCAAAGAAAGTAAGCAAGCCAGTTGCAAAGAAAGTAAGCAAGCCAGTTGCAAAACCAGTTGCTAAAAAGGCATTAAAACCAATTGCAAAAGCAGCTCCTGCAAAGAAAGCTGCGGCAAAACCAGCAGTGAAGGCTGTTACTAAACCTGTTGTTAAAGCGGTTGCCAAGCCAGTTGTTAAAAAAGTGGCGAAGCCTGTAGTTAAAACAGTAGCGAAACCTGCAGTAAAAGCAGTTGTGAAGCCTGTTGTGAAAACAGTAGCAAAGCCTGCAGTTAAAGCAGTTGTAAAGCCTGTTGTTAAAGCGGTAGCGAAACCAGTTGCAAAACCAGTTGCGAAACCAGAAGTGAAAGTGGTAGCGAAGAAAGTGGTTAAACCAGAAGTGAAAAAAGAATCAAAACCAGCACCAGTTGTTGTGGTTGAACCTAAAAAGTTGAACACTCCGCCAAAACCATTGAAGCCAGTTGTGAGCAAGAATCCAGTTTTTGAAGAAAAGGCTGAAGAAACTCATTTAATTGGTGATACCAAAAGATACAGTGATTCTGAATTGGTTGAATTCAAAGAATTAATCAATAAGAAACTAACATTGGCTAAAGAGGAATTAAACAACCTACTTAACCAAATGCAAAACCCTGGCTTAAACGGTGGTGCAGATACAGACAACGCCTATAACAAACTAGACGATGGCGCATCAACCTCTGAAAAAGAATATTTGAGTCAGTTAGCTGCTCGTCAGCGTAAGTTTATTGAGAACTTAGAAAATGCCTTAATACGCATTGAAAACAAGACTTATGGTATTTGCAAAATCACTGGCAAATTAATTTCAAAAGAGCGTTTACGTGCAGTGCCACACACTACACTAAGCATGGAAGCTAAATTGCAACAATACAAATAATATCATTGGGGGTTTGCACATGCAAAACCCGCTTAAAACATACCAAAGAGGCTGTTTCATTTTGTGAAACAGCCTCTTTTTTGCCGTTAAATCATGGAATAACGCACTTAACTTATTTATCTTGGCAAGCACGCGCTATTTTATACTTTTGCAACAGAGGAAACGAAAATGAACTTAAAAAAATTCACCACGCCAATTGCCATTCTATTTGTGATTTTGGCCATCGACCAATATTTTAAATTATACATCAAAAATCACTTTTACTTAGGTGAAGAAATATCGGTCATTGGCGATTGGTTCAGACTGCATTTTACAGAAAACTATGGAATGGCATTTGGCTTGGAGTTTGGAGGAAAAACCGGCAAGATATTTTTAACCCTTTTCAGAATCATTTTTGTGGGTGTAATTGGATATTATATTAAAACGCTTATCGACAAAAACACCCGCTCAATGTATGTTTATGGCTGGGTACTAATTGTTGCAGGTGCCTTAGGTAATATCATTGACTCTGTGTTTTACGGCGTGTATTTTGGTTACGACAGCTGGTTCCATGGAAGGGTGGTAGATATGCTGTATTTCCCATTAATACAAACCACCATACCAGAAAATTGGCCCTTTTGGGCAGGCGAAGACTTCGAATTCTTTAGACCCGTATTCAACATCGCAGACGCCGCCATCAGCTTCGGCTTCGTCATCATCCTATTCATGCAAAAAGCAGTAAGCGAAGATGAAAGCAAAGCCCAAACTCAAGCCTTTCCCCAAGAACCTGCGCAGCAAGCAGATAACCAACAATTCTAAATAACCATTTGTTACTATTATAACCTTTCTATTTGGCAAAAGGGATGTAGGAATTGGAGCTGAGCCAAATGGCAAACAAATATATCAGCGCATGTGCTATTGTAGCCGTTGATCAAGGTTGCTTGAATGCTGTTTAGAATGAAGCTAGAATTGCGCAAATAACATCATATGCACAGATTAAACTAAAGCCCCCAAAGACCAAAGACTAACGACCAAAGACAAATTCCTGCCAGCCGCCAAATGCTATGGACCATGGTCTATGGACTATGGACTTTTCTACGAAATAAAATCAAATCCGCAATAAGGCACCAATGCCTTCGGCACACGAATTCCTTCTGGTGTTTGGTTATTTTCTAAGATAGTAGCAAGGATACGCGGTAATGCCAAGGCACTGCCATTTAAGGTATGAACCAATTGGTTCTTTCCATCTTTATTCTTGAACCTGCATTTTAACCTATTGGCTTGAAAGCTTTCAAAATTAGAAGTAGAACTTACCTCTAACCACCTGCCCTGCGCAGTGCTATAGGTTTCAAAATCGTAAGTTAAAGCAGAAGTAAAGCCCATATCACCACCACATAAATGAAGGATGCGGTATGGCAATTCTAACTTTTCTAACAAGCCTTTTACATGTATTACCATTTCATCCAATAAGGCATAAGATTGATCTGGGTGCGCAATTTGAACAATCTCAACTTTGTCGAATTGATGTAATCGGTTCAGACCGCGAACATGTGCGCCCCAAGCACCCGCTTCTCTTCTAAAACAAGGCGTATACCCAACATTTTTGATAGGCAAATCTTCTTCTTTTAAAATCACATCGCGGTATATATTGGTAATAGGCACCTCGGCTGTTGGAATCAAATACAAATCATCTACTGTAGAATGGTACATCTGTCCTTCCTTATCTGGCAACTGTCCGGTACCAAAACCACTATCTGCATTTACCATCAAAGGTGGCATTATTTCTTGGTAACCTGCTGCCAATGCCTGATCCAAAAAGAAGTTGATCATAGCACGCTGCAAACGGGCACCTTTGCCTTTATAAACCGGAAATCCCGCTCCTGTAATCTTAGCGCCTAACTCAAAATCAATTAAATCGTACTTCTTTATTAAATCCCAATGCGGCACAGCATCTGGACCCAAAACCGGAATTTCACCATGTTGAAACACTGTATAATTATCCTCTGCTGTTTGTCCAACCGGCACAGATTCATGCGGTGTATTGGGTAAAGTAACCAGCACATCAAACAAATCTTGCTCCAATTGCTTAGAGCGTTCTTCCAAAGATTTTCCTGTTTCCTTTAGCTTAGCTGTTTGTAACTTTAACTCTTCGGCATCTGTTTTGTTACCACTTTTCATCAACTCACCAATCTTCTTTGCAATGGCATTCGCTTCCGATTGGTTTTTCTCCATTTCGGATTTTGCTTTTCTATTTTCTTCATCTATCGCCAAAACCTTATCAACCGTTTCGGCATGCTTTGGATTTCTTTTACTTAATCTAACTTTTGCTTCCTCGCCTTGCTCGCGCAGGTATTGTAATGTTAACATGATCTATTTCTTATTTCGCAAATATCAATATTTTCAGACGCATTTTTTTGATGTATGGATACCTGAAGAAAATTTATGTTAAAATCTTTTTAACATTTAACTTAAAATTAAGATTATAATTTTTATATTTGATTTTAAACCAAAACCTTATGAAAAAAATTTACATATTTTTAATTCATTTATGTTTGTTCCTAGGCACAGTAAGCGCGCAGGTTTTACCCCCTATTGTAGAAGGTTTTGAAACATTGCCTTCGTGGCCATCTTCTCCTTGGATAAATGCAGTTGCTGGTACATCTACCATCGTAACCACTCCAGTATACTCTGGCAGTAAGGCATTGTCTTGCGGTGGAGATTGGGCTTATAGAACAGATCTTACCGTTGGTACTGCCGGACAAAAAATTTCCTGGTGGGTGAATTTTTCTGCAGGAGGCAGGGCTTATCTGGGATTTGGAGCTACAGCTAGTGGTGGTTTTTCTTTAGTGGTTGCACCAAATACGCCACCTCCACAAAATGGATTTTTTGTTCAACAAAACGCATCATGGGGCTATTTAGACTTAGCAGGAGTGCAGCAAGCTTATACTTATAATCAATGGTATAGAGTAGAGGTTCAATTTAACTCAAACACCAACGTTTCCTGCTTCTTATATGCAGCCAATGGAACAACTGTAGTTAACTCTATCCTAAATTATTCAATACCTGGACTTTCACCAGGCGGACTTTCATTACGCGGTTTCGGTGGCGTCGTTGTAGATGAATTTAGAGCAGGCACTCCATCAGGTTCTGGGGGCGGTCTGATCCTACCTCCTATTGCTAATTTTTATCCTAGTCAGGCTACAACTACTTCAATACCTAATGATACGGTTTGGATTAATAGTCCGTACGACTTAGTATCTACCAGCACCAATACCTCGCGTAGTTTTTGGGATTTACCAAATGAGAATACTTTATTACCTGGATATTCGCGCAACAATGTTGCTTGGACTACCCAACAATATATTGACACCGCTAAATACAATCAAAGGTTTCGTTATACCTTTACCCGTAGAGGCTTTTGGCCAGTGCGCTTGTTAGCAGTTAACGACATCAAAAGAGATAGTTTGCGCGATAGCATTGTGAAGTATATTTGGGTAGATACGCCAAGTACAGCTCCTAAACCAAACTTCTTTGCAGCACGCAGAAAGATAGGTATTGGCGATTATGCCTCTTTAGTGGATATTACTTCTGGCGGACCGTTCCAATGGTATTGGACCTTTGACCCGCAATGTAATTTATGTACCACACCTCCTTATTTCAATAATTTCTTTGCGGGTCCAACCGATCAAAATCCACTGTTTTTTGGAGGCGATCCAGGTAAGTTTACCATTTGCTTGCAAGCATGGAACGATAGGGGCTTTGATACCATTTGTAAGAAGGATTATATAGAGGTAATTAATAGTATTAATATCTGTAGTGGAAGTGGTGCTTCAAAAAGTTCGGAGAAAGAAGGCTTTATGTTTGGTCCAAGTGGTGCAGGCTTAAGCTATACCCGCTCACAGGTTTCTGGCTGTCCAGGATTCTTATTAGAGCCTTGTGCAGACAGTATTGTATTGTGGGTCGACCGTATTAAGATGTTGCCAACAGATACCTTGGTTATTCATAATGGAATTAGTTCGGGTGCGCCAGTGTTACGCAAAATTGGAGGTGCAAATGTGAACCTATTGCCAGCTTCTATTTTACAGAATGGAATACGTGGAGGCAGCAGATTATTTGTTCGTTTCCAATTAGGAACCGGAACAGTGCCACCATCATACGATTCAGCTGGATTCTCCATTCGTTGGGAAGCATTGCCAGCAACCTATGGCAAGCCAACAGCATCTATGATAGTACAAGATACTGTATTTAGTTTGCAACCTGTAAACTATACCAGCACCTCAACAGGTACCCTCATGCAATACTCTTGGGATACAGATGGCAATGGAATTTACGATTCATCGGCTGCTTCTGTAAATCGCACTTTCTTAATTACCACACCAAGTTACAAGAAG
>JBILVK010000035.1:0-26242 GCA_044370475.1 Bacteroidia bacterium | reverse complement strand
GGCTTAGGCAAATCAGGAGAAGCATAATAAACATTGGAACACATCAAATTTCCAGAAGCATCAAAAGCTTCATAATTTCCTTTTTCTAATGTGCTCACATTTCCCTTGGCCAATAGGCTCAATTTTATTAATCCACGCAAGGTTGTACCGCTAGGCATTGGGGCAATTTTTACCACATTATCTAAATTAATTACCCCATTTGCTTGGGCGTCTACGTATGGATCGGACATAGGAGTCCTAGCCAATAATTTAGCGTCAAATGCATCCCCTTGAAGTTCAAAGTGTAATTTATTTAAATCAATTTCGGTATGATCCAAATCGCCATCAGGGTTTTTCACATTTAGCAAAATTGCCACATTTTCTACCGCGGTTGGCAATGAAGTATATTTAAACCAGCCATTTTCAACGCTTAGGTTCAGACCGAAAGAAGGCATTTTTGTGTCATTATAAATACCCTTTACAAAGCCATTAAATGCCAATTTCCCTTTAGATTGTAAGCTGGCAAAATCATTGGCATACAAAGCAGGAATCAAGGATAAGAAATTCTTAAAATCATTTTGTTTGGCATCAAATTTTAGGTCCATTATCATATCATCTCCTGGCATAGCAAAGGATCCATCAAAACCAAAAGCCAATTGATTTAAAGAAAACTCATTGTCTTTAAAAACGAACTTCATATTGTTCATATCGGCTTCAATTTCTGCATTAGCCGTTGTGTTTACCTTAGATAAATAAGTTAAACCATCCATCCCATAAGTTAAATAATCTATGCTTAACTTATTCTTCATGGTAAAAAGCACGTCCGTAAAATCGCCTTCCAAAGAATAATTCATTCCGCTCAACTCACTAAACATATTAGATTCTTTGTCATTATAAACAATATAACCATTTACAATTTCTAGGCTTTTTAACTTGAGGTTAAAAGGGGAAGCCGCTGTATCCACAGGAGTGGCTGCTGGCATAGTATCTACTTTAGCAATATCCCAATTGGCCCTTCCATCGCTTAAAACCAACGCTTTAATTCTAGGCTGATCCAATAAAATTTTTCTGATTTTTATTTGGTCTCCTTGAATAACACTCATCAAATCTAAGCTCATTGAAATGGTTTGAGCAGAAAATAAAGTATCGCCATTAAATGGCTCAATTCCTGCAACAGATAGGTTCTTAATACCAATACTTAATTGAGGAAAACTTCTAATTAAACTGATGTCAATGTCCTCATCAAAATTTACTATGGCATTTAAATTTGCATTGGCTTGATCCTTTATGAGACCAACAATCTTGCCTTTAAACATAAATGGTGCAGCTACTAATAATCCAATTAGGATTACCAAACTAATCAAGAAAACTTTCAAAAATTTCATATCGCGAAGTTAAGCTTTGTTATTTAAATTTAGCACAGATTTCCCCAAATTGTTTGTGCAATATTTAGTTTTGAAGGGTAGATTGTATCTTGCAAAAAAAACAAAATGCAACACAGCGGCGGACTAAGATTAAATAAGTATATCAGCGATACTGGCTTGTGCTCGAGAAGAGAGGCCGATAAATTCATTGAAAATGGCCATGTTTATATTAACAACAAAAGGGCCAAGGTGGGCGATCAGGTGAAGGTTGGTGATGTGATTAGGGTAAATGGACATGAGCTAGAACCGAGGCAGGCCGATGATTTAGTACTGATTGCGCTCAACAAACCGGTAGGCATCACTTCAACCACCGAAGAAGGTGTAAGAGATAATATTGTCCAATTTGTAAACCACAGCAAACGTATTTTTCCAATTGGCAGACTAGATAAAGATTCGCAGGGACTTATCTTTTTAACCAATAATGGCGATTTGGTAAATAAAATTCTGCGTGCTGGAAATAACCATGAGAAGGAATATATCGTAACCGTAAACAAGCCTCTCACAGAGGCTGTCATTGCAGGAATGGCCCAAGGAGTACCCATGTTAGGTGTTACTACTAAAAAATGTAAAATAACACAAGAAACGCCCTATGTATTTAAAATAACTCTCATTCAAGGACTCAACAGACAGATTAGAAGAATGTGCGAGCATTTTGGATATGAAGTAAAGAAATTAGAAAGAGTTAGAATCATGAATATTGGGTTGAAAGGACTTCCTGTAGGCGACTGGAGAGACCTGAGTAATCCTGAAATGGAAAGTCTATTTAAGTTATTAGAAAAATCAGAGGCAAACTCACCTAAAGTCAAAACCAACAAATCAAGTCCTACTAAGGCAAAATCTTCAAAAGAAGGCGCACAAAAGTCGGTATCAAAAAGCGCAAACACTCATACCAAAACTCCTGCAAAAAAAGGCGCAGCGCCTGCATTCAAAAAATCTAAGCAAACTGCAAAGTACCAAGGAGAATTCAAGAAAAATAAAAATACATCCACCAGAAGTGGAAAGCCAAATAAAAACTCCAGAAACAAAAGGTAAATTCCTACTTACTTGGCAACACTATTTCAAATTTAGTTCCCACATTTATGACAGATTGCACATGAATGGTTGCTCCCAATTTATCTAGTGCATGTTTGGCGTTGTAAAGGCCAATTCCAGAGCCAGCCCCAACAGCAGATGCCCTAAAGAACATGTCAAAAATCTTAGGCAAAAATTCAGGTTCAATACCTATTCCATTATCCTCAACAGTAATTGAGGCTGCTCCTCTCAATACATTCACTGTAAATTTTACGTATTTGTCTGTTTGCTCTTCGCTTTGGTACTTAATGGCATTAGACAATAAATTTTGAAGGGCAACCAAAATAACCAATGAGTCGCTACTAAATACTTCGTTCTGGGTAACAGATAAATCTATTCTAATTCCTTTATCTTTTGCTTCAGATTCATATATCTCGAATAAGTTTTTAAGCAAATCACCAAAGTCAATATCTTTGATAGTTAACTCACCACGCTTAATTTTATAATACTCTAAAAGGTTATGAATAAACTCATCTAACCTATTTACATTCTTATTGATTAAATCTGCATAATCAAAAACCTCATCCAAATTCTGGCTTTTCGACAATAAATTAGAGATAGCCAAAATACCCATCAAAGGAGAGCGCAAATCATGAGAAACACTATAAACAAACCTGTCTAAATCTTTATAGGCTTCCACCAACTCCTTGTTTCTTAACTCCAGTTCATTCTTGGTAAAGTAGTACTCAAAACTCTCTCTAATTACCTTTTTAACTTCATCCTCAACCCATGGCTTTTTAATGTATCGGTAAACCTGACCTCTATTAATGGCATCTGTGAGCGACTGTAAATCACTATAGGCAGTTAATAATACACGCAATGGTTTTGGATACTTAACCCTAATTTTTTCAAAAAGCTCAACCCCCGTCATATTGGGCATTCTGAAATCAGAAATGATAATATGTGGTTCGCATTCCTTCAGTAACTCCAAAGCCTCCTCTGGTGAAACCGCCAATTTAATGTCGAAGTCTAACCTAAATGCGGCCTTAAAGGCAATAAGATTATTACGTTCATCATCTACGTATAAAACTAAAGGCTTCGGTGGTTGTTGAGATGTCATTTCAATTTACTTAAAGTGAATGATTTAATTTTAATTTTAATTCGGCAACAGTTCCAAAGCCCTTCTTAGAACGCATCGCTATTTCTCCTTTATGCATTTCAATAGTTTTATATACAATCGACATTCCCAATCCAGTCCCTTGTCCCACAGGTTTTGTAGTAAAGAAAGGTTCAAAAATTTTCTTCATCATTTCCTCATCCATTCCAATACCATTATCCTCAAAGCTAATAAAAACAAAATCATTTTCCAACCTTATCGAAATAGTAATCTCACCTCCAAGCTCTTCTCCAAACTTTTCATTCACCGCATAAATGGAATTACTCAAAAGATTCAAAAACACCTGATTCAGTTTACCTGGGTAACAATCAACAAATACAGAGCTGCTGTATCCTTTGTTCACCTTAATTTTACTTATTTGATTATTTAAAATAACTAAGGTAGATTCTATACCTTCTATTATATCAGAATGAACAATTGAATCCTCATCATTCCTAGCAAAAATTCTTAAGCCTTTTACAATTTCAGCAGTTCTGTGAGCCCCTTCATCTATTCCTTTTAGTAAAAAATCCATTTCTTCTTTAAGATAATCGTAGTCAATTTCTTCCTTCAACACACCTATTTCTTTTATCTTATCTTCTATCTTCATATCACTCACACACAATTCTTCAATCCTAACCAACAAACCTTCAATCATCCCAATATCACGTTTAAGCGGACTAATATTTGAGGTAACAAAGTTAATAGGATTATTTATCTCATGCGCTATACCTGCGGTTAATTGTCCAAGAGATGCCATCTTTTCTTGCTCTACCAATTGAGATTGTGTGGATTTTAAATCTTCCATAGCAATAGTCAATTGCTCATTTGACTTAGTTAAATCAATTGTTTTCTCTGCAACTTTTTTCTCGAGCATAATATTTTGCTCTTTAATTAATCGCTCATTTTCTAATGCAGCAAACAAGGCTTCTTTTTCCTTTTCTTGCTTCTGCTTTTGAAGGGTATTTATTTTATCTGCTAAGGCAAAAGATAGCAACGCAACTTCAATGGCTGCGCCCATTGGTAAGGTGTAGGAAGTAAACCAATTAAAAGGCAAAATCCCCAAATTCCTAAAAACAAACAAAACTACTCCAAAAATAAAAATGAACCATGCACCAATAAAATATTTAGCTGAATTAAACCCTTTATGGTATACCCTAAAAGCCATAATAAATACCACCACAGAGCCAGGCAATCCCACAATATCCATCATGCGAGCACTAACCTGGTCATACCCAAAAATGCGCACAAGTCCAGCTAAACCATAAAACAATGCAACAAAGCTCAATAACCTATTTAACTTTGGCTCTAACTGCTTCCCATTTAAAAACTGCTGAATAAATATTACTGCAAAAATTCCGGAAAAAGCTGGAAAAACCACAATGGCGTTTTTAAACAAGTATGGCCAGTTAAAAAACATCAAAGAATATAAATGTCCACTAAGGGCTATTTGCCCTAAACCAATACAAAAAATATAAAAAACGTAATACAAATAATTCTGATCCCGCGTGGCCGCAAATACAAACAAATTGTAAAACACCATCACCAAAATAACCCCCATAAACGCGCCATAAATCAAATCGCGCAAATCATTATTTTTTGCAGCTAACGTAGCAGTAGCAATCTTTAATGGCAATACCATTTGCTCTGTACTTCTCACACAAAAGTATAGCACCTTCTTTTCACCTAAGGGTACATTTACTAAAAAACGTTGAAAAGTGCCACTATACTTTCGTTTTTCAAACCCATCTCCCAAAAAATTATAATCTGCTGCAATATCAGAGGCAGAATCCTCATAAAAGGAAATAGAATCTATCAATGGATTCTCAAAAATAACCATCATAGACTCATCAAGAGATTGATTCTCCACTTCCATTCTAATCCAAACAGGATGTTTCACATAGTCTAAATCAATGGTGGCAGGCCAACCTTTCCCCTTTTCCATTTTAGCCCTTACCTCCAAATGTGTCCGCTGTCCACTGCTATCTACATAGTACCTAGAATGTTCTAACAGCAATTCTGTCTCACCTTTAAATACTATTGGATGCTGAGCCAATACCGCATTAAAAACAAACGATAAAAAAAGTAATAACGTAAATCTATTTCCCATGAACTATATGTAAATCGTAAACAAAATCCATCTCTCCTTTCGGGCCACTTTCCCGCGAAGTTCCCGTTAAATTCTCCCTTATCTTATAAATCGCTTCCCTTTCAATTGGGTTCGCATGTTGCAGGTCTTTCAAATCCCTAATAATTAATGCTGTAGCTGTTAAGTCCTCCTTAGGGTAATAAAAAGTTCCATTATTCCCCAATTCACGAATCACCTCAAATCCAACTTTCAAACAGTTTCTCAATGTCCCCGGCGAACACAATGCCGTTAAATATCCAATATTCAACTGCTCGGCAATTGCCACTCCAACCCTACCCATATATATACTCCCAATGCCAAATCCAGCAGCCTCCTTAGAATTCCATAAGCCACAAAATTCGGCCACATTATAATACCCTAAATTCTCTGCATACTCATAAATCCTATCGTCCAAAATAGCAATCGCATCCTCCATAGGCATTCGCAATTGCTTACTTTTAATCTGTATCCTACCCCCACCAAAAACCTTTGTCCCGTCCTCAGATTCAACAATAATAGCATACGTATCTGGATCATCAATCCAATCGGCATTTAACGAAGTCACCTTAGTAACACCATACGATTCTAACACCATATGATGCCCCTTTATATACCTTAAACAAGCACGATGATCTTCCGTAACCTTAAAAGCCCTTATCTTAATCATGTTGTTCCTTCATAAATTATTTTATTGGGCTTCCTTCTCAACGACCTTTTTTCAGGCATTTTATCCTTAGCAATTCTAACAATAAATATGATTTCTTGCTGCATTAATTCAGGTAAAATTTTATGAAAACGTTCGCCCATCTCAAAGAATTTCACTTTATACTCCTCATCAAATCCTTCCCCATTCCCGTGTTTCAATCGCGCCAATAGAAAGCTAAATTGTGTTACGGGCTGAACCGATAAATTTAACACAGTTGATTCAAGCCATAAGGTTTCTAAGAATTCACCCGCATGCAAATAAGCCTCAGGCGTGTGAAAAGGCATGCTAATTACCGCCAAAGCAGATGAATGTGCTATAGCCTTTTTAGTGGTTTTCTTAAATGCTTCCCCGCCACCAATCCTGCGTAAATACTCCATCGCCATCCTGCTATTGGCTATGCGCATCGCTACCTTTTCTGCTTTACTTAAATTTAAAGTATCAATGTCCAATCCATCTCCCGTCTCAATTACCTCCTTTGGATCAAACCGCAATTCCTTTGTAAAAATCTCGTGGTGACCCTGAGGATGCAACAACAAGAGCATCTCAGCCGTCGACAATATCTCTGCCATGGCATCCATCTTTGCAGCATCTTCCACCAAATGCAACTTCACATTTGGAACCTGTTTAGCCAACTCAAGTAATCGCTCTCGTTCAACTATTGTTAAACCAATTCTATCCCCAATATTCCTATTCGTAACCCTTGAATAAATGGCCTCAACCCTTGGTAAATCTGCCAATACAACCTGCCTTTCAAAAGAACAAACAGCCACCAACAAAGGCTCCTCCGAAACTGGAAAATACTTTGTAAATACCCCCAAACCCAAGGCAGCCGCCTGCAAACGTATATTCTCAACCATCGCACCAAATGCCACATAAGTGCCCAAATGATTAAAATCTAACATCGATTCAGAATAATATACATCATGTATCAAACACAAATATCCCTTATAAAAACTTAAACGCCATGGCTGACAGTTGCCTCCAGAGGGAGCGGCAATTGCGGCGTTCAGCAATGTCTCCTTTTCCGTATTACTTAAATTATCTGGTTTCGGTTCGAACCAAAATTTTGATAAAATCGATTGCAGTTCTTCATCACTCAATGGCTTTAACCAGGTCTGCTTTTTAAGGCTTAATACTTTTTCTGGCTCCGGCACCAACTTGTCTAAATCTACATAAAACCTACCAGATACAGTTGATTGTTTAAGTAATATCTTCCTAGATAAATCTGCTGCAACCCCTCCTCCCAATGTTACCGCAGAAGCTAACTGAGGCCAACTAACAATAGAATTTTGAACCTCCAACATACTCGCCTTCATGCGCTCAGATAAAGCATTTAATCCAACCATAGGTAGCAAATATTCTACCTTATCTTCCATGCTCAAATCTTTTAATTTACCAGGATCTAAATCGCCCACCAAGCCATGTAAAATAGCCCGCTCAGGCTCTAAATCAAAACGCTCAATGTCTAACAAACCTCTATCGCTGGTCTCCATCAAAACCGGAATTCCAAATGCTTTAGCCTTATACCTGGCAAGAATTTTAATATCTAATCCATCACACTCCTCTATCAATAAATCAAGCTTACCACTCGGATTTAAAAATGCATCTATATTGTTTTCATCTATACCTTCATTGTAAATATACACCTTTAAAAAAGGATCAAGCTCTAATATCTCACGCGCACATATCAATGTTTTCGACATGCCTATTTGAAATATTTTACCTCTTAATCTGTTTAAATTGCTTAAGTCTAATTGATCAAAATCGGCCAAATGTACTTCACCAAAACTGCGTTCCATGGCCATGGTTATTGCCACAGATTGCCCAACACTCAACCCAATAATACCAATCTTTTTCTTTCCTAATAATGCCTGCTCTTCTGGCGTTATTTTGTATTGATTTCTATTGGTTCTAATCTCAATAAATTCACTCTCTGGCAAAACGTGAACCAAGTTTCTACTCCATGGGTAAAACACCCACAATCCGTAGCTCACAGGATCAACCCCATCAAGAAAATCTGCGATCTTTTCTTCTATTACTTCACGCTTTAACGGGGTCTTGGGATGCCTACATTTTATTAGCTCATATAACTGCTCCATGATGCTATCATGAAAGTATAACTCTTCCAACTCAGAGTGACTTCCTATAAAGGATTCTACATCTGCCATTGTACTAAACCGATAAAACTCAGGAGTCACTTGCAATCCAATGTCTACCATTTAAAAAGAATTTAAGCAATTAAGATTATTATTAGCGCAATATAAATAGTTTTTATAAATTTGTATTACAAATCTTTTTACTTCTATGGGGACAAAAACAAAAATTCTGTATGTGGATGATGAAGAGAACAATCTGGTTTCTTTTAAAGCCTGCTTCCGAATAAAATACAATGTTTACATAGCCATTAGTGCCAATGTAGCTTTAGAAATATTAGATAAAAACCCGGATATTCAGGTGGTTATTACCGACCAACGAATGCCCGAAATTACAGGTGTTGAATTTTTAAAACTTCTTATAGAAAAGTACCCTAATCCCATCCGGATTATGCTAACTGGTTTTGCCAATTTTGCCGATACTGTTGATGCTGTTAATATGGGTAAGATTTTTAACTACCTCAATAAACCTTGGGAAGAAAAAACACTGGACGAAACCATTCAAAAAGCAATTGCTAAATTTACAGAGGAAGACTTTATTCGCAAAAGGGCAGAACAAACAGAGAAAGCAGAAAGAAGTGCAGACCAAATGGAATTTATCCTAAGGCAAGAATTACTTTCCTAACTTACTTTATTTTCACTAAAGTAGCACCTCCACCAAATTGAAGGGAATCCGCGTCTTCAAAGGAATTTACCATTTCAGGATGTTTGCTTAAATAGGTGCGAATTTTATTCTTAAGATACGCATTTCCAATGCCATGTATATAAATAATATCGCCCATATGGTTCACAAATGCCGATTCTAAAGTCTTGGTAAAAACTTCCATTTGAAAACCGGTAATATCATTAGAACTGCCATATCCATTTGCCTGTAAAGCTTCGTAATGAAGATCAATGATTCTTTCAGGTTTCAACTTCAAATTGATTGGTTCGGCCAAAACCTTTTCTGAAAAATCTTTGCTTTTAAGGGCCTGTAAATTAATCTTTTCTAATTGCTCATCTATCCTAAAAACATAAGCCTGCTTTGATAGAAAGAAACAATGCTTCCAATATTGATGAAAGGTTTTTGCAGAAAAACTCAATTTTGCAGAGATACTTTGTGCGGGCGAAATACTTGTATTTTCAATTGGCAAAATGACAAAATGATAACTTGGCCATTGGTCAAATTGATTGAGCTTATTCTTCTCAACAAACTTTGTCTCGTCTCTTTCTAATTGATAGCTTTGTTTTAAATGGTAAACACCCTGATTCTTATGATAAACCAAAACCATAAGCTGTTCGCTTAAGTTATTATGCAAATAGCAATTTAAGTCTGTTTCTCCTTCGCGTTCAAAGGCCAAAAACACGCCCAAGGGATGCGAATTAGCTACCCTAAAAGGCTTATTTTCAGAAGCATTTGATTTATTATTTCCAGCGCTCTCTTCAAACTTTATCTTAACTACCTCAGATATTAAAACCGGAATTTCAAAATCACTATCTACAGTTACGCCAATTTGAGATTTGCCTTTTATGGAGGTGACAATTCCTTCCATGTTTTCATTCAGGAACCTTACTTTATCACCTAGTTGAATCATGCTAAACGTTAAATTTAAAATGCATTACATCGCCATCCTGAACCAAATATTCTTTGCCTTCAATGCTTAACTTACCAACCTCTTTACAAGCAGATTCACTACCATATTGTAAATAATCTGCATAATGAATTACCTCAGCTTTAATAAAACCACGTTCAAAATCTGTATGTATAACTCCAGCAGCTTGTGGTGCCTTAAATCCTTGGTGAATGGTCCAAGCCCTTACCTCTTGAACACCCGCAGTGAAATAAGTAATTAAATTCAATAAACTATAAGCAGCTCTTATTAATTTGGCTACACCAGACTCCTCTAAACCCAAATCACTTAAGAATGCAGCACGGTCTTCAAAACTGTCTAATTGAGCAATATCAGCCTCAATGGCGGCACTAATAACTAATACCTCAGCCTTTTCATTTTTAACCGCTTCCTTCACCTTATCTACATGCACATTTCCTTTAACAACACTGCCTTCATCTACATTGCAAACGTATAAAACAGGCTTTAAAGTAAGCAAACATAAATCTGCCACTTGCTCCAATTCATCTTCTGTAGCCTCAAGGGTGCGTGCATTTAAACCATCTTCTAAATGATTTTTAAACTTGTTTAGTACAAGCTCAGTTTTAACGGCTTCCTTATCGCCTGTTTTGGCAGCGCGACTCGTTTTCATTAACTTTTTTTCAATTGAATCAATATCCTTCAATTGCAATTCTGTATCAATAACATCCTTGTCGCGCAACGGATTAACATTTCCATCCACGTGAATAATATTGTCATCCTCAAAACACCTCAAAACGTGAATAATGGCATCTGTTTCTCTAATATTTCCTAAGAATTGATTTCCCAATCCTTCACCTTTACTAGCACCTTTTACCAATCCAGCAATGTCAACAATTTCAATGGTAGTTGGCACCAATCTATTGGGCTTAACAAATTCTGCCAATTTGTTTAACCTTGGATCAGGAACTGTTATAACCCCAACATTAGGCTCAATGGTACAAAAAGGAAAATTAGCCGCCTGCGCCTTTGCATTGCTTAAACAGTTAAACAAGGTTGATTTACCTACATTGGGCAAGCCCACTATTCCACATTGTAATGCCATAAATTATTGTGCTTTTTTTTTAAGATTTAATAAATTGTTTCATGTCAGAAATAAGTTTCTCTGCCAAACTATTTGCAGTAGTTTCACTCTTACTTTCTGCATAAATTCGAATGATGGGCTCTGTGTTCGACCTACGCAAATGCACCCATTCGGTATCGAACTCAATTTTTAAACCATCCACTTCGTTAATTGGTTGTTTCTTATATTTCTCTTTTACCTGACCCAATAATTTATCAATATCAATTTCTGGAGTCAACTCAATTTTCTTTTTAGCAATGGTATAATCTGGATAGCTCTCTCTCAGCATAGAGCAAATCTTTCCAAATTTGGCCAAATGAGATAAAAATAATGCTATTCCCACCATGGCATCCCTTCCATAATGCAACTCAGGAAATATAATTCCACCATTGCCTTCTCCACCAATCACTGCCTGGGTATCTTTCATCATTTTCACAACATTCACCTCACCTACCGCACTGGCTTGATAAGCACCCCCATTCTTCTCTGTAATATCCCTTAATGCCCTAGTAGATGATAAATTAGAAACGGTGTTTTTCTTATAACCCAATCGGTTCAATTTCTCTTCACTGGTATTCTTTAACACATAATCAGAAATCGACACCAAGGTATATTCCTCACCAAACATGCTGCCATCCTCGCTAACAAGCGCCAAACGATCAACATCTGGATCTACAACTATCCCTAAATCTGCATTATTGCGTTTTACCTCACCAGAAATTGCCGTTAAATTCTCTGGCAACGGCTCTGGGTTATGAGGAAACTTGCCATCTGGCGTACAATATAACTCAACCACATCATCCACACCCAATGCTTTTAATAACATAGGAACCGCAATGCCACCAGTAGAATTTACAGCATCAATCACCACCTTAAACTTCTTAGCCTTAATAGCAGCCACATCCACCAAATCAATAGCCAAAATAGCATCTATATGCTTCTGAATATAATCGTTGCGTTCTGTCCTTTTACCTAATTTATCTACATCGGCAAATTCAATTTTTCCGCTATCTGCAATAGATAAAATTTCTCTACCTATCTCATCAGAAATAAACTCACCCTTGGCATTCAATAATTTTAGCGCATTCCATTGTTTAGGATTATGACTAGCAGTCAAAATAATTCCACCCTGAGCGTCTTCCATCACAACCGCCATTTCAACTGTTGGCGTAGTACTTAAACCCAAATCAATTACATCAATACCAAGGCCCATCAAAGTGCCACAAACCAAAGAATTAACCATTTCACCAGAAATTCTGGCATCTCTACCCACCACTATTTTGCAAGCTCCTTGGTTCTGCTTCATCAAATAACCAAATGCAGCAGTAAATTTTACAATGTCGGTTGGTGTTAATGCGTCTCCCGCCTTTCCACCAATGGTACCTCTAATACCTGAAATCGATTTTATTAATGTCAAAACTGTACTTTTTAGGGCTGCAAAAATACATTTAATGCACCTAATAAGCAGACTAACTTATAAATAGCATTATAATCTATTCATAACCAATGATTTTAAATGAAAAACACCCGTATTATCCACAAGGTGATTAATAAACTGAACGCCTAAAAGTCGTAATTTCTCTGAACTATATTTAACCTAATTCCCAAGGTAAAATAAAAGGTCTCGCTTTTAAAAATATCCATCTCAGACAAAGTGCGCCTATACCCAATTTTTGCATCTACAAACAAATTGTGAAAAGGCATGTAGCTGGCAGTCAAATCACCCATCAACAAACGTGTTTCAACTCCCTGACCAATATAATTTCCATACATGCCAGAAGAATGGGTGTAATAACTATACCTAATATCCTTTCCAAAATTGCTGCCATTGGTATCATTACCATATAAAGCATAAATAATTTTGCCACATAAATACAACCTATTCACCGGCTGATAACGAACTATTCCAACCCCTTCATAAAAATTGGCTCCCAGCGGATGTGCCATAAATTGCCGCATATTGCTAAAAGATTGCGCAGCACTATAACTGGTGTATTGAAATGGCCTGGCTAAATTGATTTCTCCCTGCAAATCAAGGTTCCTTACCCCTGCCACGTCAATGTATTTTATTCCGGTCTGAACCGAAAACTTATTATGCATCCAACCATCTCCCGCCATAATTTCCTTTAAAACAAACTCAGAAATTACAAACTGACCATACAATGAAAAATGCTTCAAGAAATTATACTTGAAGTTCATTCCAATAATGGCCTTGTCTGTGCTGTTTAATCCGTTTTCTATAGACTTATAAAATATAATTGGATTCAAATAATTTGGGTCAAAACCCGTATTTACATATCCACTATCTCTATGAAATAAAATAGTTTCAAAAACGCCAATATTGAAATTCTTTGAAACATTCAAACTCAAATGATGGGTAGCCATATAATGGCGCGGTTGAACCTGATAGCCTCCTGGAACAGGATCCCTAAGTTCTGCCCAAATATTGGTGTAATTCATCTTCCATATGCGGGTATTTAATCTTAACGACAAATACTCAGGATGCATATTACCCATTATAAAAGTACGGTACCCATCCCCAATGAAATTCCTGTAATGCCCAAATTGCAAATCCATGTATTTGTTCAATGATCCAGTTACGTACCCACTCGATAGAAAGTAACTGTAATAGGTTCCATATCCTTTTACAAAATTTGCATACATTAATGTCCCATCCCTTGTATAATATTCTCCCACCCAACTATTGGGCTTCAAAATCTCATCACTCACCTGGGTGTAAAACCCTATCCTACTGCCAACATTTCCCCTTATTTCTACACCCCTATTATTAATCAATGCATTCTCCCCATTCCATTGGTTAGTCGACATTTGATAATATAAAACCGGATTTACCTCCAAATTAAAGTCGGGAATTTGAACACTGTATAAAGCTGCCTTCCGGGTATAAAACTGTTTTAAAAAAGGCTTCCTAGTTTTGCTTTGCTCACTATTACTCCACTCAAAGTTATCATTAATCAAATAACTCATATTAAAGTAATCTTGCCTTGATAAACCAATCTTGTTCACCTTAAAACTATCCACATAATTAGCTATGGCCATTCGCCTATAACTCTTACCCGCACTGTGAAAATATTCTGTTGGTAACTCCCCAGATTTTATCTCTAACCTATCTAATATATGCTCGCTTAAACTGCCTTGAGAAACATAGGTATGTTGTGCAAAAAGTGCTCCGTAAAATGGGAAACAAAACAACAAAAAAAACATCAAATGAGCATGTTTCTTCAGCTTCTTATTTCTATCAAAATTCCCAATTTTCATCATAGCTCATTTACACGTTTAAACTCTATTCTGGATCAAATCCCATATCATGAAAGCTAGCCAAAGGTGGCTCTCCCAGGGCATACAAGATTTTCATAATCTCCTTCTGCTTTTCAACTTTCTTTAGCTTTTCATAGGCAGAAGCCAAATTCCTAAGTATCCTTTTTATTACATCAAGATTACTGCAGGGCAGCAGAAAATCACCTTTAATTTCAATGTTTATTTGAGATAAAAATTGCTCCAAATTGGTCTTAGAAAAGATAGTCCCACCATTAAAAGCATTTACATAAAATAAAACCTTGCCACTTTGGTTCAGCCATTCTTCTATTTCGTTAAACTTCATCTCAACATTACTCTTGCCAAATTCTTCCAAATAGGCCAAAACAAAATGCTGTGGTAAGTTTACCCCAAAAATTGGAACATTTAACCTTTGCGCAACCAACATATAAATTACCGCCAACAAAATGGGATTGCCCTTTTTTGTCTCTAACACTTGATTTATAAAGGAATTTGCAGGGTCATGGTAATTGTCTACATTCCCTTTTAACCCATGTACTTGGTACAAAATATAATTGATGATGCGTACCTTTTCGTAAGGACTAAGTTCATAATTTAATTCAAGCCAAACATCTAATCTTAGCTTCTCAATTGCGCTTATTAAATGCTGCTTATCGTATTCAGGAAAGCGATACTTACTAACTAGGTAAACACCATGCAACAAATCATGGTCTTTGCTTTTGTGCCATTCTTCAAACTCATTAAAAAGAGCGTTAAATTGAAGTTGATGAATAATGTTCTCCAATCGCTGCTGGTGAACCATATCTTTTAACTCGCCCCACTCATCTTCTAAAAAAGGAATTACTTGGGTCCCAAAAGACAAAAGCCGCTGCTCAATATGATGAAATACCTCTGGATCATCGTCGTCTAGTAATGTTACCAAGGACCTTAATTCAGCTTCATTCATACTTAGTTTCTTAGCAAAATGCTTTATTCAAAATTAGTAGAATCTGTTTAATTCAACACCTATTTAGCGACTTTTTTTACTGCAGTCTTTTTAGCAGCAGTCTTCTTCACTGCGGTCTTTTTGAACGCAGTTTTCTTTGCTGCAACCGCCGCTTTTGGAGCAGCTTTCTTGCCTGCTGGCTTAGCTTCAGCTGCAATAATGGCCGCAACAGCTTCATAGGTTAGCTCTTCAACTTTCGTTGTTTTGGCCAGCCTATAATTGTCTTTTCCTTTGGCAATATATGGACCCCAACGGCCATTCAAAATCTTCAATTCAGGATCTTCATCAAAAGTTTTAAGCAATTTATTTGCATCCGAAACACGCTTTCCCTCTATTAACTCAATTGCCCTCGCCAAATCAATGGCAAACACATCATCCGTTTTAGGTATGCTTATAAACTTACTATCGTGCATCAAATACGGCCCAAAACGACCTATCGCTGCCTTAATATTCTTACTCTCAAATTCTCCTACCAGTCTAGGTAATTTAAATAACTCCAATGCCTCCTCTAAGGTAATTGTTTCTGTTAATTGTCCAGCTCTTAAACTAGCATACCTTGGTTTCTCTTTTTCATCGTCAGAGTTCTCGCCAATTTGAGCATAAGGCCCATATCTACCAACCTTTACATAAACTGTTTTACCGCTCTCAGCCTCCACTCCTAATGTCCTCTCAGCGTTTTGGCGTTCTGCCGTTTCACTGGTATTGGTTACTGTAGCATGAAAAGGTCCGTAAAACTTTTCAATCATCTTATTCCAAACCAATTGTCCGCGCGCAATTTTATCAAACTCTTCTTCAACACTGGCAGTAAAACCAAAATCCATGATTTGCTCAAAGTGCTTGCCTAAGAAATCAGTCACTATCATTCCAATATCACTTGGAAATAATTTCGACTTCTCACTGGCATATTTTTCTACCCTCGCCTCACGCAAAATTTCTGTCTTCTCCAAAGTCAATTGTACAAAGTTCCTTTCCTTTCCTTCCCTATCTTCTTTTATTACATAACCTCTCTTTTGGATGGTAGAAATCGTTGGTGCGTAGGTAGATGGTCTGCCAATACCCAATTCTTCTAAACGTTTTACCAAACTTGCTTCTGTATACCTTGGGGCCGGACGAGTAAACTTCTCGGTAGCTTGTACTTGAATAATATTTAGTTGCTCTCCAATGGACAAAGGTGGTAACATTTTGCTACCTTCATCCTCTTGTTCATCGTCTGTGCTTTCTAAATATACCTTTAAAAAACCATCAAACTTTAATACTTCACCTGTGGCTATTAACAACTCAGGTATTCCACTAATAGAAATTGTAGCAACGGTCTTCTCAATTTGAGCTTTCGCCATTTGAGATGCTATAGCACGTTTATAGATAAGATCGTATAAGCGTTTTTCTTGCGGAGTTCCATCAATCTCAGCATTCTCAAAATAAGTAGGCCTAATAGCCTCATGAGCCTCTTGTGCACTATCATTCTTGGTGGTATAACGCATAGGTCGGCTATATTGTGAACCAAAATTCTTTCCTATATACTCAATGGCACTCGAAATAGCGGTTTCCGACAAGTTCACACTGTCGGTACGCATATAGGTAATTAATCCACTTTCATACAATTTTTGAGCAATACTCATGGTAGTACTCACTCCATAACCCATTTTCCTACTGGCCTCCTGCTGCAAAGTAGAAGTGGTAAATGGCGGAGCTGGCGATTTCTCGCTTGGCTTCACCTCTAAATTCTTAATGGTAAAATTAGCGCCCTTGCATTTTTCTAAAAATGCCTTTGCCTCAGCCTCTGTTTCAAATCGCTTGCCCAATTCGGCATCCATTTGTTTGCCTCCCACAGAAAACTTAGCAATTACCCTAAAAGCAGAATTATAATTAAACTGGTTTATCTCCCTCTCCCTATCTACAATTAACCTAACCGCAACAGATTGTACCCTTCCAGCACTTAAATTAGACTTCACCTTCTTCCACAAAACGGGCGAAAGTTCAAATCCCACCAACCTATCCAATACACGGCGAGCTTGTTGCGCATCCACCAAATTCTTGTCAATCCCACGTGGGTTCTCAATCGCCCTTAAAATCGCAGGCTTCGTAATTTCATGAAAAACAATTCTCCTCGTTTTGTTTACATCCAAATTTAACACCTCACTCAAATGCCAACTAATGGCCTCCCCTTCACGGTCCTCATCGGATGCTAACCAAACCAAATCGGCCTCTTTAGATAATTTCTTTAACTCAGATACTATGGCTTTCTTGTCTTCACTTACTTCATAACTCGGAGCAAAGTTTCCTTTCACATCTATGGCATCATCGCCTTTAGCGAGATCCCTTATATGCCCAAAACAACTTTTTACAGTATAGTCCTTACCAAGGAATTTCTCAATGGTCTTTGCTTTGGCAGGCGACTCAACAATTACTAAATTCTTGCTCATCTTTTCTTCTTTCTCGTTTTATTAAGAATGTACTTTATATACACATCCTACATTCTTTATGGGGCACAATATCCGAATTCCATTCCTTAAAAAAAACAAAAAGCCGCATGGGAGCGGCTTTTTATCGTGTTTACTGGATATTATTCTACCCACATCTTGTGGACAAAAATTCCTCTTTCTGTTTTTACCTGAACCAAATATATTCCTGATTCCAAAACACTTACATCTATTTCAGTGCTATGCTCTCCTTCTTCAAATTCTTGTGAAACAATTGCCATACATTTCTTTCCTTGTAAGTCAATTAAATTCATTTCAACGGCTTGTTTTACCCCATTATGAAAGGAAATAGTCGATTTTGTGCTACTTGGGTTTGGAAATAAATTGAAATTCATTTCCTTTTTTAAGTACTCGCTTACACCTGTTGGTTCAGAAATACTAAAATCATCTATGTATAAATTATTGCCCCTTAATGATTGCAATTCAAATCTAAATTTACAATTGGTATAAGCTTTGTAAGCCGATAAATCAATGGAAAATCTTTTCCATTCACTTGAACTTGGCACAAACGAACTTGTAGATACTTCTCCGGTTGCAAGTTCAGTGGCCATAATAGTTCTAATTAGAATCTCCGACCTACCATGACTGTTAGAAACATATATCTTTAAACGATCTCCACTTGCTGTGGTGCGTTTTGCATAGGCCACAAAAAAGCTAACAGTTGGCGCGTTTAACATACTAATATCCACACTAGGAGAGGTAAACGCATTTCTTATATTGGTACGCCAATTTTTTATGTTCATGCTCGCCATACAGCCATTTCCAGCAACTCCAACACTAGAATTATACTGCCAACCGCTGTCGCCCGGACACATATAATTTTCCAAATTCCAACCTGAGCCATTTAAATTGCCATCATTAAATTTATAACTGTAAGGTGCTTTAGTGGTGGATGGAGTTAATGTTTTATAAGTTCCATCAGCATTTAAACCGGCATTAGAAATATTAGTAGTACTGTAGATATTTGCCCTATAGGAAGGCAAAATAGAATTCACCCTAGATTTCTGCCCGGTTGTGTACATATTCATGCAATTTCCATCAGCATAATCCATGTAATTTTTTACCAAATCTGGCTTTTCAGGTACATCGTTGGTGCATGAATTTCTATTAGTTGGACAGCCAGTAGTTGCTGTAGAAACCGGTGGAGTATCACATACCTGATCGCCTTGACTCGCACATGATGCAGTAGTACCTCCCACGCAACCTCCCTGAAATGGATGATACAAGCCTACCCAATGTCCTGCCTCATGAGTTACCGTTCTACCCGCTTGCGATACATCCACATTTTCAATCACCCCCATCTGGTCGGCACGAACCAAAATACCATCGGTAGAGGTATTAGAATTTATTTGAAAAGGAAATTGAGCATATCCCAATACAATACTTCCTGGTGTACCAGAAATATTGTTAATGGTATTTACCACCCAGACATTAAAATACTTACGAGCATCCCAATAGCTCAATGATTTCTGAGCATCACGCGCATCATCTGTTCCTAAATTATATATCCTATTTACACCATTCGTTGGCAAACCATTTGGATCAAACTGAGCTAACCTAAATTCAATTTCCATATCAACAGCCAATGGATCAGTGCTGTTTCCCCCGTTGGTACCCGGAGTTTTCCTAAAATCCTCATTCATGATACGAATGGCATCATTCAATTGCGTCTGAGAAATATTCTCCAATCCATATTTATGAATCACATGAAATACCACTGGAATATACTTAACCAAGGCTTTCTTATTCTGCGAATTTATCTGCTCAGAGCTTTGAGACATAGAGGCAACCATAGATGCACGCTGCTCTTCAATCTTTATTTCTGGATGCATTTTTACATGCTCCAAATAAAGCTCATCAGTTGCACAACGTACTATTTGCTGAGAATGTGCTAGATACCCTGTTAAACACAAGCCAGCTATTAAAAAAAGTTTTTTCATGTATACAAATTATGTGAATCCAATCAATTACAAGACAACGAAATTAGGCAAAAGGTTTCACATTCATGCCTTCCCACCTCAAGTAATGGTCAACCAATACCAAAGCAGCCATAGCCTCAACAATAGGCACCGCACGAGGTACAACGCATGGATCATGCCTACCTTGTATGGTTAATTTTACGTTTTCGTGACTGGTATTTATACTGTTTTGTTCCATTTTAATGGAAGCTACAGGCTTAAAAGCCACCCTAAAATAAATATCCGCACCATTAGAAATGCCCCCTTGAATTCCACCACTATAGTTGTTTTTAAACCCAATTTTACCTTCAACATGTTCAAAGGCATCATTGTGCTCACTTCCCTTCATCAAAGCCGCTCCAAATCCACTCCCCAAATCAAATCCCTTGGCCGCATTTATCCCCATCATCGCCTTCGCCAAATCGGCATGTAATTTATCAAAAACAGGCTCTCCCAACCCTACAGGCACGCCCTTAACCACACAAGATACCAAACCTCCCAAAGAATCACCTTCGGCCTTCGCCGCCTCAATGGCCAAAATCATCTTTTCAGCACTCAATTTATCTGGGCATCTTACTAAGCTTTCTTCGGTCCGATCCAAGCTCAGTTGCGTGTAATCCATGCCACAAACCACCTCATGCACTTGCGAAACATAGCCTTGCACAGAAACCCCAATTCCAGCCAAAATCATCTTCGCAAAAGCCCCGCCAATAATACGTGCCACAGTCTCTCTAGCACTTTGCCTGCCACCTCCCCTATGGTCTCTAATGCCATACTTTTTGTCATAAGTATAATCTGCATGAGAAGGCCTATACACATCCTTTAAAGCATCGTAATCACTGCTCTTTTTATCCTCATTTCTCACAATAATGGCTATGGGAGTTCCTAAAGTTCTCCCATCCAAAATCCCACTTAAAACCTCGTACTTCTCCCCTTCATTCCTACTCGTACTCAGGCCACTTTGTCCAGGCCTCCGCCTTTGCAAATCCCTTTCCAATAAGTCAAAATCAACCTGTATATTGGGCAAGCAACCATCAATAACAACGCCAATTGCTGCACCATGACTTTCGCCAAAAGTGCTAATAGAAAAAGCCTTACCAAATGTGTTTCCTGCCATTTTAAATAAAAATTATAACTGAGTTTCCTCTGGCTTCACCAACTTACCTTTGGCAAAATCTGCCGCAAAATCCACAAATACTTTGTAAGCTTGGGTAAAAGTAAACTTACCATCCCCATTGCGTTCCACAATATTCCTTCGCGCCAAAGTCCTTATAAAATCGCGCCTCGACTCACTATTCCTTAATTGGTTATTGCTCGCAATCAACTCGGCATAAGCACTGTTGTCAAAGTAAGAATCCAGTTTCTCATGCTCAAATTCTGCATACTGTATCTCCTCTAAAAAGTTCTTGCCATCCTTATCTAACTCGTAACAAAGAATCGCAAAAAACATGCAAATGTCCCTGCTCAATTGCTCTGCAGTTTCATAACTAATTAAGAAGGCAAAATCACTCTTTACCTCCATCTCGTACCCAAAACTTTCCTTAAAAAACTTCTCGTAAAAAGGAACTTGCTCCTTTAAAGATACAAATTTTGGGTCGCTCGCCAAAATGAACTTTCCGTTCATTAAATCATTCACTATTTCCTTATGATACCTAGGATATTCCATATCTAACTATTTTTAATTTGGGTACTCTTAATGTCATTTGACTCGTTTTAATCAACTGCCTATCATAATCATTCTCAACCTCAATACTAATCCCCTCCTCAAACAACAAAGCAGTCAAAGCAAAAAACTTATCGGTTTCTATTTCTTTATAATCACTCTTCAAGGTTAAGCCACACCACTCAAAAAAACTATCTAATGGCAACTGATCCATCAACCTCAGCTTATACAAATCTTTGTTAAATACCCACTTGTCGGTCAACATCATTGGGTCTTCCACAAAAATGGTTTCTTCAATTGCAAATTGTTCCAAATATTCCTTGGCATTCATATACATATCATTGCTATAAGGATAGGTACGTTCTACCTTAAATACCTTCGGCAATGGCGCCTTATTCGGAATTTTCAAAAACTCAATCCATCCCGTTAAAATAATAGATTCGGTGCGTATCCTTTCAATCAATGGCAACAACTCATTGGTGAGTAGCTTAGATTGCTTCAATAAATCATCGTTGGTCTGAACCAAAAAATTATATGTTTTTTCAAATTGCAAACGAATCAACTCATCGTCAAAATTTAACCTTCGCACATTCACATAATTCGAAATATCAAAGAGCTTATTGGTGATAGAATCAGAATGGTTTATATCCAAAATATTGTTCAAGGGCGTGATGTAATAATCAATCCAAAAACTGGCCTTCCGCACCTTCTCTTGGTAATCCAACTTCTCCACATTCGACTTCAACTCGCGGGTTTCATTCAATAACCTAATCGTATTCTTTTCAACCGCCTCACTAAACTCTTTAATCTCATTGTATAAGTCGCCAATTCTCTGACCCAATATCAATTTATCCTTAGATACACCTTCCCTTATCTTCCTAAATAATATAGAAATCGATTGCTCATATTTCTGAATAGTCTCTGGCAACAATGGTCTAAACTCATTCAAGATAAATTCAAACAACTTGTAATAAGTATCCCTAAATTCAAAATCATCACCCATTTTCCTCAGGATCTTGTAATCCAATAACTGAGGCAAAATGTCGGTATTTCGCTCATTCAGAATTTCAGCCAAACGCTCCTTTCTAATAATTCCATCCGATGTTTGCACATCAAACAAATCCTTTAGGCTATCAAAATAACTAGCTAAAAAATTTAATATCGTTTTTGGTTCTGCTTTTGTCATCTCAATTAATAAATAATGCCTCTTGTTCTAAAAACCGATTTCTCCTAATCACCAATTCCCTTATTCTTATTACTTCGGGTTCAATGGATAGCTTAACTTTTTCTGTCATATTCTGACCCAATAACTTATCTGTTCCTTTCGAATACTTTTCAAACAATTCATTAAAATTACCTGGAACATAAAGTTGGGCTAGTTCCTTTGCTTCTTTTATCTCCAAATATTCATTTAACCCAACTAAATCATAATCACTAAAAACAACCAATTGTTCAACCTCTAAGCCTTTAAAATCTTGTCTTCCCCATCTTCCATATTTATGAATAAATACCCAATCCCCTTCAAACAGTTTCTCTGCCATCAAAAAACTTTCTTTATTCTCCACCACACAAACATTTGCACATTCAATACTCAAACTTGGAGATAAAAAAGCACCAAAATGGGTAGTAAAATAACTCAAGTTTATCAGCTCATTTTGTATCCTTAATTCACCTGTCCCCCTCAAAAAATAAAAAGCCGTTTGGTTAATTTTTACAGCCTTACTATCCCTATACTTTCCAACCGATTGAAACTTTGTTTCTACCGCTTCTTCAACAAAATTCGACTTCCTAGAAAGCCATTGTTTGTATGATTCATGGTTCTTAATAAAGTACTTTCTGCCCTTCCCAGATTTCTCATCACAAAGGATATTAGAACCCAAAAGTTGCTTAAACTCGTGGGAGTTAATAATTGATTTAGGAATAGAAGATTGGTTCACAACATTCATTTCTAAAAGTCCTTGGTAAAAATTAATCTCGGTTGGATTCATGAATTAAGAAGCATTTTGATTTCTCTCGCCATACATCGCATTTACCTTTTCGTTGATGTTAATTTTGCCTGCATTAGGATAGATAAAGTAATACTTGCCAAATCCTGCAACCGCATCAGGTGCTGCAAAAATTGGAATAAAATTATGCTCCTTACAGAAACGCACCAACTCAGGCCTATTTTGCTTGTCAATGGTAGCAACCTCATCTATAAACAGGGTAATCTTATTCTCATTATCAAATATGGCCAACCTATTAATAATGGTCATAATAATAATCAACCTAATCATCTTATCGGTTCCATCAGATTCAATTTGCTCATTTAAATCAACGCGCTTGGTGCTTCCTTTTCTTGTCAAATGAAGGGTGATATCAAACAAATCATCAAACTCAATTTTCTTGCCACTATCCAAATAACTATCCAATACTTTCAAGTTCTCAGAATGATCAAACTCAAACATTAACTGTCCTCGTACTTGCTGAATTTGGCTAATCTTTTTCACTTCTTCTACCAATCGCTTATTGTCTTCCAACTCAATGGTGAGCGATTCAATGTCAGATATCCTTGCCTGCGACAACTTGCTATTAAACTTATTGTACACAAACTCCTTAAACTCTTCATAGCGCTTCAAAAGAGTGTAGGCTGGATTCGCAAATTGTGCACTAATATTCTCCAACAAAGAAGAAATAGAGCGCTCTTTATCATCTATCAAAGCAATCTCTTCCTCTACATATTTGATAAAATCCATTTCATCTGCAAAAGTCGATTGAAGTTTATCTCTCAATCGCTCAAAAAGCTTGTCCTTACTGGCTTTCAAATCATGCCTATCCGCTTGGTTAATCTGAATTTTCTTATACAAATTATCCAAATCGTCTTGGGTCTCAAATTCTTCCCCAACCAAGCCATAGGTATCTAAAATTTGCTTGTATTCTTGTAGCTCCTTAATTCTTCTTTCACGTTTGTCTTTGTCGGCTACTAAATCTTGAACCTCTAATTGTCGCTTAGCAATATCGTTCGCTAATTTTTTTTGCTCGGCCTCAATTTTTTGTTTCTCCTCATTGAGTGCTTGCAAATCTTGCTTCAATTTCTCAATCGATTTCACAAGACTTGGTTTCGATTTAATCTTTTGAATTTTGAATTTTATCTCTTCAATCTGCTGATTAATGCGCAACAGTTCTTGTTGCGATTTCTCAAGATCTTTAGCCACCTCAAATAAGGCTTCCTGACTCTTTAATTCAACCTTGGCATTTGTCAACTCATCCTTAATTTCTTCTACCGTTTTAAAGTCCTTTAAAACAATATTTTTTGACAAATCTATCTCTCCATCAAAAATCTTTAAGTGCTCCGATACCTTATGTATGGCCTTTAATACTTGGTCGCCAGGCAAACTTTTCACCTGCTCACTCAAAATTCCATTCAATAACTTGCGGTTATCTTTATTGCCAGAAATTTTATTGATTAACAAATCACCATAGTTCTTTACCTGGTTTTCTAACCTAAAAATCTGCTCATTTAAATTTCCTATTCTCTGATCAATAATCTTACTATTCAATTTCTGAATTTCAACCATGGTAATGCGCGATTCAACCTCTTTACGATGCTTATCATAATTGCCCAATTGCTCATTTAACAGCTCAATTGGATCATACGAATCTATCACCTTAACTTCAACTTCTTTTTCGTTTAAGGCCTCAGCCTTCCCGTTAATTTCAGTTTCTTTATTACCAATCTTACGATCATAATCTGCCTTTAAGGGAATTAAATTTTCGTTGATTTCGGTGTTTATTTTGGCAATGTTTTGGTTACGTTCGGCTAACTGACTTTGAAGGGTAGGCAATGTGCTTTCAAAATTGTTGTTAAAACCATAAAAAAGCTGACTAATAATTCGCTCTTTGGCCTTGTACTGACTAACGACTTCCCTAAATTCATCGAACTCATTTTTGACCGATTTTAAATTGCGAATTTCGTTGTTGATTTTACGTAAGTCTACAATGTCTTTCTTATTTTTTTGCGAGAAATTAAGCGTCTCATTCTCTCTATTATCGGCCACAATTAAGGCCTCCTTAAGGTTCTTATTGGTAATTAATTTTGTATTGATCAGGTAACGGTAAATACGCGAAAAATTATTGCTCAATCCTTCCGTTTTCACATTGTCGTCTAACCAAACTACTCCATTATTTCTTCTACCTCTTTGATAGACCGTATTAAATACCTCACGCTTGTCTTTAAAGGGTTCTAGAACAATTCCATCCTTAGCCAATGCTTCTTGAACCTCATCAAATTTCAATAATTTCTTGCTGCCATCTACAAAGAAATGTTCTTTGTACTCGCTGTTAAATCTGTAATATTCTAGCTCAGAATCCCCATTCCTTTTTACTAAAATACAGTAATAAGATTTTTTGAAAATTTCGAAAACAATATAACTCTGATTGGGATTGGGAAAATAATGATGCAGCGTTTCTTTGTCGCCCCTTCTCTGACCACTAAAGGTCATTTTATTCCCATCAATGATGAACAAGAAATTTAAGGCATAAATAAGGGTACTTTTCCCAATATTGTTCGGACCCACCAACTGTAAGCTATCACAATCGTTGAGTTTTATCTCGGCTTTCCCGTAAACTTTT
>JBILVK010000122.1:0-8419 GCA_044370475.1 Bacteroidia bacterium | reverse complement strand
AGGCGATTGAGTTTTTTTACCCGAAAGTTAATTTAACGATTGGGCCTGCGATTGAGAATGGATTTTACTATGATATTGATTTTAATGGGTCTGCATTTTCTGAGAAGGAATTTAAGAAAATAGAAGACAAGATGTTGGAATTGGCGAGGGAGAAAGCAGAATTTCATAAGAAGGCGATTTCTAAAGCTGATGCTTTGGCTTATTATGCTGAGCGAGCAAATCCGTTTAAAGTTGAGTTGATTGAGAATTTAAATGATGGAGAGATTACCTTTTGTTCTCATAGTAATTTTACAGACTTGTGTAGGGGCGGACATATTCCCAATACTGGTTTTATAAAGGCCGTGAAGTTGATGAGTGTGGCTGGTGCATATTGGAGAGGCAATGAGAAGAACCCTCAATTAACGCGAATTTATGGTGTTTCTTTTCCAAAGCAGGGCGAGTTAACAGAATACTTAACTATGTTGGAAGAAGCCAAGAAGCGCGACCATCGTAAGTTAGGTAAGGAGTTAGAGATATTTACTTTTGATGATGAAGTTGGTCCGGGTTTGCCATTGTGGTTACCCAATGGAGGAGCGATTATTGAGTTGCTAGAAACTTTTGCTAAGAAGACTGAGGCGGATGCTGGATATGTAAGAGTGAAATCGCCCCATATTGCTAAGGAGAGTTTGTATATCCGTAGCGGACATTTGCCATATTACAAAGAGAGCATGTTTCCACCCATGGAGATGGATGGCGATAAGTATTATTTGAAGGCAATGAATTGTCCGCACCACCATAAGATATTTGGTGCTACACCCAAAAGCTATAGAGATTTGCCATTGCGATTTGCTGAGTATGGTACATGCTATAGGTATGAGCAAAGCGGTGAATTATTTGGCTTGATGCGTGTGAGGAGTTTGCAGATGAATGATGCCCATATTTATTGCACCGAGGCACAATTTGAGGCAGAGTTTAAGAGTGTGAACGATTTGTATTTGAAGTATTTCAATGTATTTGGAATTGACAAATATGTGATGCGTTTTTCTAAGCATGATCCTGCAAAATTGGGTCAGAAATACATAAACGAACCTGAGCTTTGGGTGAAAACTGAAGCAATGGTTAGGAAAGTTTTGGTAAATTTGGGCGTAAACTTTGTGGAAGTAGAGGATGAGGCAGCGTTTTATGGTCCGAAAATAGATATTCAAATTTATTCTGCGATAGGTAGGGAATTTACTTTGGCCACGAATCAGGTAGATTTTGCGCAAGCAGAGCGATTTGATTTATGGTTTACCAATGAGAAGAATGAAAAGGAGCGACCATTGATCATTCATAGGGCGCCATTGAGTACCCACGAGCGCTTTATAGGATTTTTATTGGAACATTATGCTGGAAATTTGCCATCTTGGCTATCGCCAAAGCAGGTAAGTATCCTACCAATTAGTGATAAGTATCTTCCTTATGCTCAAAAACTTGTTGATTTGATGAAAATTAACGATATTCGCGCCCTGCTTGACGACAGGAACGAGAAGATTGGCAAGAAAATAAGGGATGCAGAAATGAAAAAAATCCCTTTTATGCTTGTGGTTGGAGAGAATGAGATGCAGGAGGAGAGTGTATCTGTAAGGAAACACGGAGAGGGAGATATCGGAAAAATGTCGGCAACAGATTTCGTAAATTATTTTAAAGATCAACTAACAGTAAAATTATAAGTTTCTTTGGCAGCACCAAATTCACCCAGCAGTAGCGGAAAACCGCCAGGAGCAAACCCTGGTCAGAACCGTTTTAATAGAGGCCGACGTTCATTAGAGCCCGAGCACAAAATAAACAACCTAATAAGGGCGAGCAATGTTCGTTTGGTTGGTGAGAATATTGAGATAGGGGTTTACACCCTTGGTCAGGCACTCACTATGGCCATCAATTTGGAGTTGGATTTGGTTGAGATATCGCCTAATGCAGATCCGCCGGTATGTAGGGTTGTTGATTACAAGAAGTTCTTGTATGAGCAAAAGAAGAAGAAGAAGGAGCAGAAGGCGAATCAGGCAAAATCTGAGGTTAAAGAGATTAGATACGGACCTAATACAGATGAGCATGATTTTGAGTTTAAGTTAAAGCATGCTGAGAATTTCTTAAAAGAAGGGCATAAAGTGCGTGCATTTGTGTTTTTTAAGGGAAGATCGATTGTTTATAAAGAAAGAGGAGAGGTTTTGTTATTACAATTAGCCCAAAGGCTAACAGAAATAGCGAAAGTGGAGCAATTACCTAAATTGGAAGGCAAGAAAATGTTCTTGATATTAAATCCAAAGGGAAAAGCTGGAAAATAGAAAGTCGTAATTAATAACTATATAAAAAGGAGAATTTAGGACCATGCCTAAAATGAAAACAGTAAGCTCGGCCAAAAAACGTTTTAAGGTTACCCCAAGTGGTAAAATTAAAAGGGCCCAAGCTTTTAAGAATCACATTTTAACTAAGAAAACTACCAAGCAGAAGCGTGGATTAACCAAAATGGTTACTGTAAGCGATGCTGATATGAGTAAAGTTAAAATTCTGTTGGGAATTGGAAAATAAACCAACGAAGCTATAATTAGCGGCCGTTTGTTGGTAGGCCTAAAACACCAGGTTTAAAAATCGTTTAACCCGAACCAGAGCACCAAAGATTCTGCTAGTAAGCGGAGCGCTTAGGTTCAAAAAAACAAAATCAAACTATGCCACGTTCAGTCAATTCCGTAGCGAGTAGAGCTCGCAGAAAAAAGCTCCTAAAATTAGCCAAAGGCTATTGGGGTAAAAGAAAAAATGTATTAACTATTGCTAAGCATACCATCGACAAAGGATTGGGATATGCTTACAGGGACCGTAAAACTAAGAAGCGCAATTTCCGCAGTTTATGGATTGTACGTATCAATGCAGGCGCACGTTTGCATGGATATAGCTACAGCCAATTTATGAACTTAGTTCATAAAAAGGGATTAGGTTTAAACCGTAAGGTATTAGCTGATATGGCTATGAACCATCCAGAAACTTTTGAAGCAATTGTTAAATCGGTAAAATAAGAGTTTGCGATTACGACTAAAAAAAATCCCCCATCCTGAAAAGGTTGGGGGATTTTTTTGCGCATTTTTTTAGGATTTTATTAACCCTCAATAGGAGGAATGGGTTGATCGTTGAGGGTGTTGTTTTCGTTGTCTGGGGTATTATCTAATTTCTTTTGGATATCGGTAATGTCGTTAGAAATTAAAACAAGGGTATTGTTTGTTTTATTAATTTCATTTTTTTGTATTCCTAGCTCGTTTTTAAGGGCGAGATTGAGTTGATCGGCATAGGTTTGTACATTTCTTGTTTCTAGTCTAATTTGACGGTCGAGGTTATCTGATTGCGTTTTAATACTAGCACTTTGTTCATCTAAGGAAGCCTGAATGATTTTTTGATTTTGTTGTAGGCTTTTTTCTAGGGCTACTATTTGTTTTTTCATGAGGAACCAAACTGCAATGGGAATAATGAGCGCAATTATGAGTGTTATCCAGATGAAGTTTATGGTGCTTTTAAGGGAGCTTATTTGAGCTTCTAAGTTATTGAATCTATTGATATTTTCTTTTTGAATTTCTTCTAAAGAAAGTTGTGTTTTGTTAAGAGAATCTGAGGTAAGGGAAATTTTAAAATTTGTTGAATTTAGTACTTCTTCTACCTTGAGCATTTGCTCTGATAAGCTAGTTATTTGCGCGTCTTTGCTATTGATTCCACTTTTTATGCTGCTAACTGAGCCTTGTAAATTTGAGATTCGGTTGTCTATTTTAGTCATAGAACTATCGAAGTCTTTTTTCATCACATAAGGTGAGGCTCCTTTTGGTTTAGGCGCTGCTGCTGCAGTGGCTGGTTTAGCAGGTTGTTTTCTTTGAGCGAAATTTGCATTGCTTGCCAGAAGGAAAGAAATAAGGAAAATTAGGTACTTCATAATTAGATTAATGATTGAAACAAATTTATATGACAAAGATTGTTTTTTTTAGCTGAACTAAAAAAAAATGTTTGTTACTAAATAGTGATTGTTGTCAGCTATTTAAAATAATCAATTTTTTTTCAGTCGAACCTTAAAAAACGCCCGTTAGTCAGACGGTTATCCACATTGTATAAAAAAGGGTATAAATAGCGTGAAAATGCAGCTAAATATTTGTAAGTCATTGATTTTGTTGTATTTTTGATCAACCTTTATTCAATATTCAAATGATTTTTAATATGATCTATTGCCGAAATTTTATTTTGGCAGGTGGTTTATCCACGCTAACGGAGGAATTGTATAATTTTTCATTTTCTCCCATTTTCAATTTTATTCCCAATAGTGACCTTTTCCAATTAGGAGGCTCCCATAAGTCGTTTTTGGTTCAAAAAGGTGCAAAAGGTTTCACTTTGGGATAGAAATTTTATTTTATAATTGTTTAATTTACTAATAAACAGTCTATTGTGTAATTGGATTGTTTTTTGATTTAGGTTGTCAAACGGAAATACTATGAAAACGAGATATTCATTTATAGGATTAAGAAAGATTTTTGGAGGGAAAATTCTTTTTGCTTTTTTATTCCAGTTAGCATTTCTATTAATTGGTTCAAACCGATTATTAGCAGAAGGTACGAAGGAGGTAGTACCAACCGCTACAGCAAACAATGTGCAATTGCAAGTTAATCGCAGTAGTTCGGGTGGATTTGCATCGAGGTTTGCAGGTTGGCAAGCTACGGACACTACAGATAGGTTGTTTATAAGGATAAACAGCCATACGACCGAGAATGTATATTTGGGTTTTAAGGAGAATAGTGGTAACACTGATGTGTATTTTCGTATAAAAAATTCTGCGGGAACCATTGTTTATGCTGCAACAGCAATTCCGGGTTCTGGCACTGGTTATATAAGCAATTGGTCGCAAGCGAATATTGGTCCAACCAACTTAACTGGCAATGGAGGTGGATATGCAGGTTTTGCATTTGATCCAGGATCTAATGGTGATTTTTACATTGAATTTAATAGGGGAACATCAGCGAGTACCTCCGAGTTATTTTTGGATTATTTTGATATAACGGTTGCAAATGGTGCGGCAAACACCAATGCAAAAAAGGGTAGGTTATGGTCATATTCATGGGGATTTAATTCGGGCGGATACACACCGCCGAATACTTGTATTGGTAGTTTATTTGTTTATTCAACTGATTCGATTGTTACCGAGGTAGATTTAAATGGATTATCTCCCTATTATTTTAGGATTTTTTCGAATTCAACAGGTGTTTCAAATACTGGGGTTATAGCTACAGATAGGCAATCAAAGAATTTTGGGTCAGGCGATCCTAATGAGCGTCCGGAATACAAAGTGTTTTTAAATAACCCAGATTTGGTTGCTTTTCCGAGTGCAACTGCATCAGATAGAAGTGCAACTTTTAATTCATTTACGGGCTGTCCAGGGAATTACTGTTTTAATTTCACATTAAACGGATCGGCTTTAACCGAATTAAAGCTTGATTTGAATAATGATGGAGATTATTTGGATGCTGTAGATAGGACTTTAGAGTCGAATGGAACATTAGGATCAAATTGCATTCCATGGGATGGCAAGGATGGAACAGGGGCAAATGTTGGAGCGAGCACAACCTTTAAATTAACTTTATATACAAAAGTTGGAACTTTACATATACCAGTTTATGATGCAGAGCAGCATACCAATGGGTATTTAGCCCAAATTACTAGGCCAACAGGCATTGGTACAATGACGGTTTATTGGGATGATAATGGCGTTTCTGGAGGTTCAGCTAATTTGGGAGGAACAACTGCTTTAGCCCCGGTATCAAGTGGTACAATTACCGGTCACCATAGTTGGCTTGATCCAACAGGAAATCAAAAAGTAATGAATACTTGGTTTACGGTTAAGAAGACTGTAATAAGTGATTATACGATAGTTTTATCTTCTTTCTCGGCTTCGTTAACAAGTCAGACCAATGTATTATGTAGAGGAAATAACACGGGAGCTGCCACAGTAACTGCAGTTAATGGAACGCCTCCTTATACATACAGTTGGAATACCTCTCCTGTAAAAACGACAGCAACAGCCACAGGATTAGTTGCTGGAACTTATATATGCACAATCACTGATTCGAGAGGTTGTTCAACAACTGTATCGGCAACGATTACACAGCCAGCTGCCAACTTAACCTCAAGTTTGGTTTCATCAACCAATATTTTATGTTTTGGAGGTATAACTGGAGCGATAGATATTGGGGTTGCAGGTGGAACAGGAGCTTATAGCTATGTGTGGACGAAGAATGGTTCGCCATTTGCGCCAACTACGCAAGATTTAACTGGGCTAGGTGCGGGTACTTATTTTGTAACAGTAACTGATGCAAATTTATGTACCACTACTAGGTCGGTAACGATTACCCAACCAGCTGCAGCATTGAGTGCAAGTATTGGTTCACAAACGAATGTATTGTGTTTTGGAAATTCAACAGGTGCAGTAACGGTAGCAGGTGCTAATGGTACTTCGCCTTATACGTATAGTATTAACGGAGGTGCTTACCAAGGTTCTGGCACATTTGGTAGTTTAAGTGCAGGTGCAAAAACTGTGACTGTAAAGGATGCTAATAATTGTACCACTACTCAAGCGGTAACTATCACGCAGCCAGCGGCGGCCTTAGGTTCGAGCCTAACTTCTTCTACTAATGTATTATGTTTTGGAGGAACTACCGGTGCAATAGATATTACGGTGACAGGTGGCACGGGAGCTTATAGCTATGTTTGGACGAAGAATGGTTCGCCATTTGCGCCAACTACGCAAGATTTAACGGGGTTAACTTCGGGAGCATATGTGGTGACTATTACTGACGCGAATAATTGTACTGCTTCTAGGTCGGTAACCCTTACCCAACCAGCAGCGGCATTGAGTGCAAGCATTGGTTCACAAACCAATGTATTGTGTTTTGGAGCCTCAACAGGTGCGGTAACGGTGGCGGGTGCTAATGGTACTTCGCCTTATACGTATAGTATTAACGGAGGTGCTTACCAAGGTTCTGGCACATTTGGTAGTTTAAATGCAGGTGCAAAAACAGTGACTGTAAAGGATGCCAATAATTGTACCACTACACAAGCGGTAACGATAACACAGCCAGCAGCGGCGTTAAGTGCAAGTATTGGTTCGCAAACCAATGTATTGTGTTTTGGAAATTCAACAGGTGCAGTAACGGTAGCGGGTGCTAATGGTACTTCGCCTTATACGTATAGTATTGATGGTGGAGCTTACCAAGGATCTGGTACATTTAGTAGTTTAAGTGCAGGCGCAAAAACTGTGACTGTAAAAGATGCTAATAATTGTACCACTACACAAGCGGTAACGATTACTCAGCCAGCAGCGGCTTTAAGTGCAAGTATTAGTTTACAAACCAATGTATTGTGTTTTGGCAATTCAACAGGTGCGGTAACGGTAGCGGGTGCTAATGGTACTTCGCCTTACACGTATAGTATAAATGGTGGTGCTTACCAAGGCTCTGGTACATTTAGCGGCTTAAGCGCAGGTGCAAAAACGGTGACTGTAAAGGATGCTAATAATTGTACAACTACTCAGGCGGTAACGATAACTCAGCCCGCAACGGCGTTAGGTTCGAGCCTAACTTCTTCTACGAATGTTTTATGTTTTGGAGGAAGTACGGGTGCAATAGATATTACGGTGACTGGTGGCACGGGAGCTTATAGTTATGTTTGGACGAAGAATGGTTTACCATTTGCTCCAACCACGCAAGATTTAACTGGTTTGGGAGCGGGTACTTATTTTGTAACTGTTACAGATGCGAATAATTGTACTACTACAAGATCGGTAACGATAACTCAGCCGGCAGCGGCATTAAGTGCAAGTATTAGTTCACAAACCAATGTATTGTGTTTTGGAAATTCAACGGGAGCTGTAACGGTGGTAGGAGCTAATGGTACTTCACCATATACATATAGTATGGATGGTGGAGCTTATCAAGGAACTGGTACATTTAGTAGTTTAAGTGCAGGCGCAAAAACTGTGACTGTAAAAGATGCTAATAATTGTACCACTACACAAGCGGTAACGATAACTCAACCAGCAGCGGCGTTAAGTGCAAGTATTGGTTCGCAAACCAATGTATTGTGTTTTGGAAATTCAACAGGTGCAGTAACGGTAGCGGGTGCTAATGGTACTTCGCCTTATACGTATAGTATTGATGGTGGAGCATATCAAGGTACTGGAGTTTTTACTGGGCTAAATGCAGGCGCAAAAACGGTGACTGTAAAGGATGCAAATAATTGTACCACTACTCAAGCGGTAACGATAACACAGCCAGCAGCGGCGTTAGGTTCGAGCCTAACTTCTTCTACTAATGTATTATGTTTTGGAGGAACTACCGGTGCAATAGATATTACGGTGACAGGTGGCACGGGAGCTTATAGCTATGTT
>JBILVK010000121.1:0-8421 GCA_044370475.1 Bacteroidia bacterium | reverse complement strand
ATGGGCCTTTTAGAGACTGCAGTGGTAGTGTATTTGCGGGCTATTTATTACCCAGATGGGTTTCACTTTCCAGTGGTTTCTTTAAGTAAAACCATTTTAATCACAGAGCTCTGGCGAGAGCTTGCAACCTTATTCATGTTGGCTAGTATAGGTTACATGAATGGAGAAACGAAATCAGAAAAAATAGCAGCATTTATGTACAGCTTTGCGGTATGGGATATTTTCTATTATGTATTCTTAAAGGCATTCCTCAATTGGCCAGAGAGCATATTAGATTGGGATTTACTATTCTTGTTGCCCGTGCCATGGATTGGTCCGGTATTGGCCCCATGCTTGGTATCCTTAACCATGATATTCATTTATGCCATGGTTATTTACAAAAAATCGAAAGGGATACAGATCCAACTCAACAAAACCTTTTGGGGTATAGTAACTCTAGGGTTTAGCATGATACTCTATACATTTATGTCCGACTCGGTTCAAACCTTAATAGAATTATCAAAACTAGAATCGTTTGATCTGCTAAGAGACATACGAAGTTTTATACCCAAATCCTACAATTGGCCCTTCTTTGCCTTAGGCGAAATCGTCTGTTTGTATGCAGTGTATACCTTGTGGAAGCAAAAATAATGATGTGTTGAATAGATGATCACACCCGCTTCATTACTCTTCCCAAATATTAAACTGCTTCAACTTCACTTTTTCATCAAAAAATATTTTGCTCGTTTCTTCAAAGCTTTGGGTAAAATCGCTCACAAAAAATTGTTGGGCTTTTTTACCAAAGCCAAACTTAGATGCCTTATTTTCATTTAACAAACTGTGCTTTTCCAATATCCGTTTTACATATTGAGCTACAATTTCTGAGCTATCAATTACCTCAACAGATTTGCCATAGAACTTTTGAATTTCGGGCTTTATTAATGGATAGTGCGTACAGCCTAAAATGAGTGCATCTATTTTACTCAATTTAGATTTAGACAAGTAACTATTGATAATGGTTTGCGAGATTTTATTGTTATAAAATCCTTCTTCAATCATAGGCGCAAGCAAAGGAGTAGCTAATTGCACCACATCTGAAACGGGGTCTAATGATTCTATCCTCTTTGCATAAACATTAGAGCTAACGGTACGTTTGGTGCCAATAACACCAATTTTCTGACGGTAATGATTCTTTACTACATACTCGGCGGCAGGATCAATCACATTTACTATTAAGTCTTTCATACCCGTATGCTTTACTACTGCTTTAAATCCCGCAGCAGAAGCAGTATTGCAGGCAATAACAATCATTTTGCAATTCTTAAACTTTAAGAATTCTGCTATCTTAATGGAATAATGTTTAATGGCATCAGCACTCTTTTCACCATAGGGCATATGGGCCGTATCGCCAAAGTATATAATTTGCTCATTGGGCAATAGCTTGGTTATGGCACGGGCAACAGTTAATCCACCAATACCCGAATCAAAAATACCAATAGGCTGAGTAGGCTTATAAAAATTGTTCATAGGGGCAAGTTAAAAAAAAAGGCCGATTAAATCGGCCTTTTTCATATTAATAAATTCTTATAGAATACCTAACTTGGTTTTTACCTTAGGCAATACATTGTCGCCATCTGGCTTATAAAGGAAACCTGCAACACTGCTATCAAAAATATAGCTATATCCATTTTCCTTTGCTACTTGGCCGATAGCTGTTTTTGCTTTTTCAATAATTGGCTTTAACAATTCAGCTTCTTTTTTACGGATGTTTTCTTGAGCAGATTGCTGAAACTCTTGAATTCTACCTTGCATATCTTGTAACTCTTTTTGCTTAAGGTCTTTAATAGCTTCATTCAATGTCTTCTCAGCTTTTTGGTAATCGGCAACTTTCTTTTGAAATTCATCACTCAATTTTTTCAATTCATCTTCGAGTGATTTTCCATAAGCTTCCATATCTGTGTTAGCTTTTTTGTATTCAGGCATCAATTGCATTAATTCCTGCAAATCAACATAACCAAATTTTTGTGCGCTTACATTGCTTCCGCCTAATATCATTATGGCAAACAAAGCAACTAGGGATTTTAACATGTTCTTCATTGTTCTTTATATTTATTATTTATCGTTTCTCTAAAATCGTGCCAATTACCTTCCGCCTGGTCCTTTTTGCGGTTCGGTATTATTCTTATTCTTGCTCACATTAACGCCCAATTCAATCAAAACCTCATCGCTTTTGTCGTACTTGGCATTGCTGTACATCATAATCATTTCGCCACCTTTGGCAAATATAAAGTCTAAAGCACTTTGTTTTGCAATTTTTTGACAAGCATCAAAAACTTTATCTTGAATGGGCTTTACCAATTCTTGTCTTTTTTTAAATAATTCGCCTTCATAGCCGAATTTTTTATTCATAAATTCCTTTAATTCAGCTTCTTTTAATTTAATATCAGCTTCTTTCTTTTTCTTTAGTTCTTCCGTCAACAAAATTTGCTCTGCTTGAAAATCCTTTTGCATTTTGTCTATTTCCACTTTTTTGTCCTCAGCTTCTTTCTGCCAAGTTTCTGCAATTAGGTCTAATTGTTTTTGAGCCGACTTATACTCAGGCAACATATCCAAAATATATTCGGTATCTATATAGGCAAAACGTTGCGCGGCGCTTTGGTTCAGACCGAAAAAAAGAAAGGCTACAAGAGCAAATACTATTTTTTTCATAAGATGAAATTAAAATTGTTGACCTAATAAGAAGTGGAAATTTCCTCCATTTACCCTAGCTGGATTAGGATGGTTTGGCGGTAAATCTATGCCCCAACCGTAATCTAAACCTATCATACCAAACATTGGTAAGAATATGCGTACGCCCATTCCATAACTGCGGTTTACTTCGAACGGATTAAATTTCTTAGCATCTAACCATGTGCCGCCAGCTTCTGCAAAAACAAGTGGGAAGACCGTTGCTTGTGGGTTTAAAGAAATTGGATAACGCAATTCCATGGTATACCTATTATAAATGCTGGCGCCTGTTTGTTGGTAGGTACCCGTTAATGGATTAATGGTAAATGGAGTTAATGAATTGTCTTGGTAACCTCTCAAAGAAACTAACTCGCGACCATCTAGGCTAAAGCCTGTAAGTCCGGAGCCTCCAACCCAAAAGCGCTCAAAGGGAGTTACGCCTTTATATTGATTGTATGCACCTATGTAACCGAAGTTTACACGGGTCATGAGCACCAATGGTCTTTTGTTACCTGCAATTCTGGTGAACCAACTGGCATCAAATTTCCATTTATAAAACTCCAACCACTTGGTTTTTTGTATGGCATCTGCATTCTTATAATCAACACCGTCGAACAAAGAATAAGGAGGTGTAAATTGCAGAGACAGGGCAATGTTCGACCCTGCACTTGGGTAAATAACTTGGTTGGTAGAGTTCCTACCTAAGATAATTTTGAAACTTAAATTATTCGATTTACCTGTTGGAATAGATGTCCAGTAAACATTACCCGCTAAATCTGCATCATTGTTATACAACTGGTAACCCAATTGATATTGTAGTGTAAAAAAATCGTCTGGCCATCTCAAGCGTTTACCTAAACCAATCATTGCGCCCGTAGTATATAAACCAGAACGCAATTCGCCTTGCTTGCCATTTGATTGAATAGAATGGTAAACACTTACAGTTAAAGCATTAGGTCTTTTGCCACCTAACCAAGGCTCTGTAAAACTTGCAGAATAAGATTGGAAAAAACTACCATTGGTTTGTGCGCGTAAAGAAACACGTTGTCCATCGCCACTTGGTATAGGTGTCCAATTTTTAGCGTCCAATGCTTTACGTGCAGAAAAATTATTTAATGTTAAGCCCAAAGTACCAACCACAAATCCTGCACCCCAGCCTCCACTTAATTCAATTTGATCGTTAGGTCTTTCTTCTACTTTATATTCTATATCTACTGTGCCCGTAACCGGATTTGGAACTGGATTTACACCCAAAGCTTCTGGATTAAAATACCCAATTTGAGATAATTCACGAAGGGAACGTGTAACATCACTCCTGCTAAATAACATACCTGGCTTGGTTCTTAACTCACGAATAACAACATGGTCGCTAGTCTTAGAATTACCCTTAACAGTTACATTATTAATATAAGCCTGATTTCCTTCCGAAATACGAATTTCAATATCAATTGAATCATTTTCTATCAGCACTTCAATGGGTTCAACCCTAAAAAACAAATACCCATCATCCATGTACAAGGTGCTGATATCATTACCATCTTGACTCATATTTAAGCGCTGATCCAAAACAGTTTGATCATAAATATCACCCCTTTTGATGCGCAAGATTTTATTTAGGTCTTCGGTTTTATATTTTGAATTACCAATGAATGAAATGTTTCTAAAGAAGTATTTTCTGCCTTCAAATAAATCTACCCTAATTCTTACTCCTTTTTTGTCCCTCCAAATAGAATCAGAAACAATTTGAATGTCTCTGTATCCCATACTCAAATATTTATCAATGATTTTCTGCTTATCATCGGCATATTTTTCTTCGATATAACGTGATTTGGTAAAGAAGAAATACTTAGGCTTAGTATCTTTCATTACCTTCCTCAATTTTGCAGAAACCATGTCCGAATTACCTGTAAAATCAAGCCCTGAAATAGGTATTTTACTACCCCTATTTACATTTATTCTTAACTTAACAGTATTTCTTTTTAAGTCGTCTGGAATTTGCTCAAAAGTTGCACCTGCATCCAAATATCCCTTCTCTTCAAAAAAGGTTCTAATCTCTCGGTTGGTACTATTCAACACATTTTCTGTAACAATTTGTCCCGTTTTAATGGTTAGCACTTCACGCAATTCTTCGGCCTTGCCTTTCTTCAATCCCTTAATGGTAAAGCTAGAAAGACGAGGTTTCTCTTTTAAGAATATCTCAAAATAAATTTTATCGTCCTCAATTTTCTTTACAGATATTTTTACGTCTTCAAATAATTTCTGGCGCCACAAATTTCCAATGGCTTTTGAAATATCCTCTGAAGGAATGCGAATTTTCTGACCAATTTGCAAGCCACTCAATACCGCCAAAACACTCTTGTCGTAGTATTCTGTGCCCACAATTTCTATACCAGCAACAATGTATTGCTTTGGACTATTATAATTTAACTCAAAATAGGGAGATGTTGGTTTAACCACATTGGTATCTTGGCCAAACACCAAGGTGCTTTGCAAAAACAAAACAAGCAATAATCCTAATAAACTCTTTTTACTCATGCTTAACTGCTAATTTGTTCGCTGGTTTTACCGAATCTACGTTCACGGTTTTGAAAATCAAAAATGGCATCATACAAATCTTCTTTGGTAAAATCTGGCCAAAGCTTATCTATAAAATACAATTCACTATAAGCGATTTCCCATAGCAAAAAGTTACTAATTCGCTTTTCGCCACTGGTTCTTATCAGCAATTCTGGATGCGGCATCCAATGCGTAGACAAATTTTTGTCTATTAATTTATCGTTAATATCACCCACTGCAAGTCGGCCTGCCTCTACCTCGCTGGCAATGTTTTTAACGGCCTGAACCAAATCCCATTTGGAGCTATAGCTCAGTGCCAACACCAAGTTCATCCTATGATTGTCTTTAGTCTCTTCCATGGTTACCTGCAATTGCTTCTGACACTTGCTTGGTAAATCGCCCATGTTTCCTATGAAAGAAAGCTTAATATTGTTCTTCATTAAAGTTGGCAATTCCTTTCTCATGGTATCCACCAACAATTCCATTAATGCACGTACCTCAAATGCCGGCCTGCTCCAATTTTCGGTCGAAAAAGCATACAGGGTTAAGTATTTTACACCCACCTCTGCACAAGCTTCTGTAATTGTTTTTACAGTAGAAACACCATTATGGTGACCAAATATTCTTAATTTTCCTTTGCCCTTTGCCCACCTTCCATTGCCGTCCATGATGATAGCAATGTGTTGCGGCATTTTTGCTGGGTCTAACTTTTCCTTCAAGCTCATTGTTTCTCCTGTACTCTAATCTACAATTCTAAAAAAATCGCGCGCACTTACTACGGGTGTTTAATCTCATTGAAACACCCACTGTAAAATTCATATACCAATCCTTTTGTGCCGGATCCCCTCTTTTATTTCCCATCTTAAATTGAGGATCGCCATAAGTTTCAATAGACCTGTCGGTTAGCGTTGCTCCTATGATACCTCCATCCGTAAACCTAGTTTGCACATCTGGATAAACAGTACTCACATCATCCAAATAATCAGTATACGTTTTCCTAAAACCCATCTGACATTCAAAAGCAAACTTATCGCTGGCCATATATTTTAACCCTATACCAAATGGAATAGCTACCCCTAATTTAGAATAGGCCACATTCTCTGTTTTGTAATCAGATAAATCATACCACTTCCCATCTAAATTGGCTTGTGGATTAAAGTTAAAAGCGGCAACTCCAAGGTAAACAAAAGAGGTAAACTCTTCATGTAAAACATGCGGACCATACTTTAAGAAGTTAAACTCCATAATCATAGCCGCCTCATGAATATTTGTCTTAAAACTTAAGTTGCGGATTTTATTGAACTCAAAATTCTTATCGCTGCCAGTAATGGTAAACCTATTAAACTCTGCCCTCAAAGCAAATGTATGATTCAAATTTAAGCGTGCAAATAAGCCCCCTGTTGCATTTGTTTCATTGAGCTTTACACTTGGCGAGATATCCCCATAGTAATTACACACTCCTCCGTGCAAACCCAACTCAAATCGCTGGGCATAACTTGCAGTGGTGCAAAAAACTAAAACCAAATAAAGCCAGTTTCTCATGTACTTTAAAATGTAGGACAACCTTGTCCCCTAAAGCGAATGGTGTACGACAAGGTTATTCCCGCCATAAAATACATGTCAGTCTTATTCAAACTTCTATCACTTCTCTTGTCACCTTCATTAAAAATAAAGTCCTCAGCCATTGGGTTCGAATTGTTAGGATCTGCATTAGGGTTTAGCTCCCACGATCTGTCAGACATAAACAAACCTGTTTTACCAGAAGCTCCATATATCACAGAATGATCGCCATAAACACCACCTACATCATCCAAATAATTGGTGGTGGTAAACCTAATTCCTCCTTCAACTCCAATAAAAAAATCATCCCCAATTTTCTGCCTAAATCCTAATCCCAATGGCAAACAAATCGCTGTTAATGGGTACTTTTTAAGTTCATTATAGCTAGTTGACCCTTGTCCTTCGGTTCCTAGAGGCTGAAGCTCCACAGTTGTATTTCCAAAATCAGATTTTGGATTAAAATTAAAAATACCAATTCCGATAAAAGCATAAGGCAAAAATGGCCTGCTGGTATAGGTATTTAAATCGTTTTTCAAAAAGTTATATTCGGCATGAACCGAAAACTCATAGATGTCTGAAGTAAAATTTAAATTTCTGTATTTGTTAAATTCAAAATCCGTCACCTTAGCTTTCTTCAATACATAATCGCGCTTCACATCCACAAAATTCTTATCATCGCCAGAAACCCTTCCGTATCCAAAATATCCTTTGATGGCAAACTTAGGATTGAAATTATACCTTCCAAAAACGGAGGCAGAAAAATGAGTCTCTTTCATCAAGAACTTTTCATTGCTCAAATCTCCCAAATAATTGGATCCTCCCAGCATTAATCCAATCTCTACCCTTTGGGCATTAGAAATTAATCCAGCAGACAGGAAAAACACGAGCAAAATATACCTTTTCAAATTGTCCATAAAAGCAAAAATACTGAAAATTAGGAAACCGACAACATTAACGTAGCTGAATATGGCTTTGGTATGAAAAAAAAGTGAAAAAAAATCAATTTCCGCCTGCAAATCAGGTCAAAAGGGCAGTTAATTTCTAAAATTTCTATTATCATAACCCCACAAAAGTTTTTCGCGCAGGGTTTGCAAATAATTTTCGCCATTCAAGCGCACTAGGCTCAGACAGAAATCTGCCTTTTTAATGGCCAATTGGGTGCGGTTATTAATGCTCTCTGAACGCGAATCTAAAGTGGCTAAAAAAGTAGAACCTCGTCCTTCAACCTCAAATGAAATCACGTTTTGATCCGATATAATGATGGGCCTTACATTTAAATTATGGGGAGCAATTGGAGTAATTACAAAACTTTGAGAGGATGGGTAAAGAATCGGACCTCCGCAACTTAAATTATAACCTGTAGAACCCGTAGGCGTAGATATGATTAAACCATCACTCCAATACGAATTTAAAAATTCGCCATTGATATAGGTATGAATGGTTATCATACTTGAGCTATCTTTTTTATGCAAAACAAAATCGTTTAAAGCATATTTTACTCCCCCAAACATGGCTTTATCTGAAGAGAGTTCCAAAAGAGTTCTTTTATCCAAGGAATAATGACCCTTGTTTAAATCCTCAATAATAGATCCTGCTTCG
>JBILVK010000002.1:0-78819 GCA_044370475.1 Bacteroidia bacterium | reverse complement strand
CAATAATTAATAGATTGGGACCAGATTTTGTGGTTTTTGAAAATGGGTTTCCATTTAGCGCAGATTCCTTTTTCTTGGAATTGGCTTTTGTGGAAGTGAGCAGTGATGGCAAGAAATATTTTAGATTTCCAGCAATTAGCTTAACAGATACGCTTGCACAAGTTGGACCATTTGGGGGATTAAAGGCGCATCAGTTACATAATTTTGCAGGAAAGTACATTATGCCATATGGCGTTCCATTTGATTTAAATGAGTTAAAAGATTCTTTAGCTCCTAATGTTATAACATACATAAGATTGTTAGATGCAATAGGAAGCATTATGCCAGAATATGCTCAAAAAGATAATTTAGGTAATAAGGTGAATGATCCTTGGCCAACACCCTTTCCCTCAAGTGGATTTGACTTACATGCCATTGGATTTATCAATGTTGTAATTACAGAAGGTATAGATGATTTGAATACAAACAAATTAACTAAAATCTTTCCTAATCCAGTTGAGCAAGGAGGGGATGTTGAAATTGAATATCCTGGAATCTATGCTGGTATTAAGCTGCTAGATGTTTTGGGTAAGGAGGTTTATTATAAGGATTTTATAACAGGCCAACAAACACAAATAGTTTCGGCATCATTTTTACCTGGTGTTTATTATTTGCTTGTTCTCGACGATGGTAAAAATTGTTTATCAAAAAGCAGACTTGTTATTAAGCCATGAAATTTGAAAAATGTCCAAAATGTGGTGTCGAATTTATTTGTCGACCCAACGAAATTGAGCATTGCCAATGCAATTCGGTTCAACTAACTGGCGATGAACTGGCTCAGATTTCTATATTATTTAAAGGTTGTTTATGCAAAGGCTGCCTGATTGAAATGAAAAGAATTGGTTTTTTACAAAACAAAAAAGGCTAGGGGATACCTAGCCTTTTCTCCGTTTAAAAAGATACGCTTAGTCTTTTTTGTTGTCTTCCAATTCGTCGATGAATGGAATATTATCGTAAATTGAAGAATTAACTCCAATCATCAGGTAGTTTTCTAATTGAACAAATTTTGCTGCATTCTTAGAGCCTAATGACTTTTTAAGTTTACCATAGTATTTTCCCAATAGTTTATCAAATTCGGTATTGTATTTTATTGCATTTATGGTCATTTTGTCGATCTCTTGATCTGATGCATGTCCATAAGTAGTAATATAGTTAGAGATATTCTCTAAGCGTTTTTTGCCTATTTCTTTTCTTTCTAATTCATAAGCCTCGTATATAGGCCAAAATTTAGCTGCATCAGCATCAGCAAGAACCAAGTAAGCTTTAACCAATTCCTTCTTTTCTTTACCATAAAGAGATTGGATGATGGCTATGTCATCTGAATTAGTTTGTGCGAAAATTGGTGCCGAAAATGCCAGAACCAATAGTGTTAGTATTATTTTTTTCATGTTTTAAGTTTACACGATTTTAAAACATTTGATTGAAAAAGGCAAATTACTTTATTATTATTTTCTTGGCTTTAAACATAAAATCCTCAGAGAAAGGTAGAATAAAATAATAGCCAGGCTTAAGGTTGCTTAAGTCTAAAGCTTGTGTTTTGTTTGTCTGAAAATGTTCGTGAACACATTTCCCATGTAGGTCGTAAACAGAGATTTTTTTTGCGATAATATCATCAAAATCCACGCTTACAATGCCTTGAGTAGGGTTTGGATAGATTTGATATCCTTTAAATAAGTAATTAACTTCGAAAAGACCAACCATTTTTTCGACGGTAATGTTGAGAAAATTGGTATCTCCCTGGCATCCAAAACTATTCTTTTCAATCATTTTAATAGATGCAATTCCCTCTTTTGAAAAGCTAAGAGCCAGGGTATTTGAATTGGCATTTACAATATTGGCATTATTGGTCAGCCACAAATAATTTGAACTCACATTGAATTTGCAAGAATAATTCTTTGTTGTTTGGTCGGCCTTAACTATAACTTCTCCTAAAATTGGGTTAGCAACAGGCAGGTCATTAAATGTAATAGTTTCAAAATTTGAAGTATCATAACAGCCAAAGTTGTTTCTAATGATCAAAGTATAGTTTCCACTTTTAATGGCATTATGGGTTTCTTGGTTCGAACCGAAAATATTTGCTCCATTAAATCTCCATTGATAGAAGGCTTCGTTTGTTTTCTCGGATTTTAATAGTACAATTTCGCCTAAGCATTTGTTATTTGATTGATGAACATTAATAATATTCGCAATTGGATTAGGGATTGCAGTTATTAAAATGCCATTGGAAGTATCTACACAACCATAACTGTTTACTTGTATATTTTGTAATAAACCTGAAGCTCTGCATGCTATTTTAGATGTTGAATCGCCAATTTCGACGTTGCCTAAAATCCATTTTCCATTTTTGCCTGGCAATAAATTAGTTTCTACAAGAGCTTGGTTTCCCTGACAAAATGTAGTAGGGGAGCTTGTAAAAATGATGGCAGTTGGACTTGGTTTTACAAGCACATTTTGCGAAAAGGAATCTATGCAGCCACGTTGATTGGTGAGCAGTAATTTGATGGTATAATTACCTGATAAGTTGTATTTTTTTACAATATTTAAATTAAAGCTAGAATCGATTAAACCATCACCCAAATACCATTTAATTTTTTGGATAGAATCTGAAGCTATGGGTGAATAACTTAGTTTAAATAAATTCTCATTGGCACATTGAGTAGTTGAGTTAATGGCGAATTCCTTGTTTGATATGGTACTAAAGGTAATTGAGATGGCATTAGAGGAGTCGATTTCGCCGCCAGAAACTACTAAACGTTTAATCCAAATGGTGTTATTCCAGTATGATTGAGCCTGATAATACGGCTGATTTGAAGAATTAGGTGAAATAACAAAGTTTGTATTTGGTCCTACAGTTGAAATTAACCAATAATAAGTATAAACACCTGAACCTCCTGTTGGAGTAGTTCCTAAAATGAGGTTAGGAAGTGTGCCTTTGCAATGAAATTGACTACTTGAAATATAATTATTGGCGATTGGAATGAGACTTCCATTTGGGGTCATGCAGGTTATAAATGCATCGTTTGTTCCTCCGAAGGCAGTTTGCCAAGCGTTGTTGGTGGCCACATTACTTTGAGAACTGCTTAATCCAACAAAATAGATATAATCCTGTTTTGCAATGGCAACACTGTATGCAAAATCTGCCACCAAGCCCCCAAAATAGGTAGACCAAATTCTGGAGCCACTGGTATCAAATTTCGTTATAAAGGCATCCGTTCCACCTCGGTTTAATGATTGGTGGGTATTTGAAGTAGACAAACCAATTTCTGAGCTTGTAAATCCGCATATTAAAACTTTACCAGAGTGATCAATGGTTACATCATTTGAATAGTCATTACCCTCATCACCCAAATAAGTCCCCCAAATCTTTTGTCCAGAAGTGTCAAACTTTGCAAGAAATCCATCGCCATCGCCTTTATAGATTGTTTGAAAAGCGTTAGCACTAGCAATATTTTGACTAGAATGGGTTGAGCCAGTTAAGTAGAGGTACCCATATTTATCAACAAACACAGATCTTCCATCTTCATTGCCTTGTCCTCCAAAATAAGTCCCCCAAATCCTATGGCCATTCGAGTTAAATTTAACAAGGAAGGCATCATCAGAAGTTCCAATACCTGAAATGCTTTCTTGAAAGGCGTTTGGTGATGCAATATTATTAGGAGACGAGGTGAAGCCCGTTAAATAGATATTTCCTGCTAAATCACAAGTTACCCCATTTGCATATTCATTTCCATAACCACCATAGAATGTAGACCATATTAAAATTCCATTGGGGTTAAATTTGGCAAGCAAACCATCATTTCCACCGCCGTTTTCCGTTTGATACGATCCAGAAGTAGTTGCACCTAATTGAGAATTGCTATAACCACTTAAGATGATGTTTTCGGTCTGATCCGAGGTAATGCCATATCCATAATCAAATAGGTTTCCACCAAAATAAGTTGCCCATAATCTTACTCCGGCGCTATTAAGCTTAACCACAAAGGCATCTGTTGTTCCCCAAATTGAATCTTGAAAAGCATTTGCACTAGCAATACCGCTAGGCGAACCTGTAAGACCAGCAATTACGATGTTATTTTGTTTGGTAATGGCAATTTCATAGCAATAATCATTGTTATTTCCGCCATAGTAGGTTGCCCAACTCAATTGTCCATTTTCCAGGAATTTAGTGATAAATCCATCATTGTTTCCTCCATAAATACTTTGATAAGAACCTGTGGTGGCAATGTTTGAAGAGGAATAGGTATAACCAGTAATGTAGGCATTTCCCATTGAATCTGTTGCCACGCTATTTGCATTTTCATAGTAAGTACCACCAAAATAAGTCGACCAAGGACTGGGGTCAATAACTAATGATTCGCCGTTCTTTCTTTCGTTGCATTTTATTCCAATGCTATTATTGGTGGCATTATAAAATTGGGCTTTTACAGTTTTAAATTTGAGGTCATCGCTTATAAAATAGCTTAAGGGGATATCTTCTTTAATGGAACCCTGGCTTGTGGTAATATCAAAACTGCTTCCATCAGATGAAATTTTAAATGGAGCGCCTAATAATTGCAACTTAAAATCCTCTAATCTAGCACCTTCGTGAACAATGATGTTATATTTAAAGTCTTTACCTACTAGAAATTCAATGTCAATTCCCGGATAAACATTCTTGTATAGAATTTTATTGAAATGTTTAATGAGGATAGCCTTATCCTCGGATATCTCATTGTAATAATTTAAATGCGAGTTGTTTAGATCCATAGGAACAATCTCCATGTTTTCGTTTTTTTGGGTAAAAAAGAAATCAACTCTATGGGAGGAAAAATTGGGATTATTAGTTGGATATGAATGCTCTTTTGGATTTTTAATATCTAGTCCAGCAGCAGGTTTACCCAAAAGCGTTGTTAGTTGGTAGCTAAATCCATTTCGGTTTAATTGGACCTGAAAATTGCCTTGGTTGTATATATATAAGACATCAGCATTAGCTTGTTTGTATTGATTCAAAATTTGCCCACGATTTTCAATGAAACCAAAATGATTTACAGCGCGCGCAAGTGAGGGTGGCAAAAGAAAAATTGCAATGAAAAGAACAGAAAATAGGTTCTTTTTAAAATTCATTAGGCTTAAGTTAATTTTAACTAAATGTAAATTTACATTTTTATACATTTTAAGCAATAATTATTTTTACACCTAATCAAACAAAACATTAAATGTTAGAAGCTTACCCAGTAAATGCTAACTTTCTTTTATTCTATAATTAATATTATGTTAAATAGGAGTATTGATTTGTTAACTATTAAAGGCATTGATGTGATAATATTTACTGCAAAATAAATCGAAGTTCCTCCTCCTATATTCATACACCTCATGTTTTATCAGAAGTTAAAGTTCCAATCTTTAAAGCAACTAACCCTCCTAGTTGCAAAAAAAAATCCCCGACGTTTGGGTCGAGGATTTTTTTATGAGAATAAATTGGAATAATACTATTCGTATTGGGCTCTTTTCTTTTTGGTTTCCATGGTTTTTTGCTCTTCATTTAGATTTGCATAAACCATTTGAATGCTATAAAGAATATCTCTCATGTAAGCATATTTTTCTTTCTTTTTCTCATCAGTTTCTTCGCCCTTAGATTCTGCGATAGCCAATGCTTGGTTAAAATAGCCAAGAGCGGTGTTTAAAATATCATCCTTTTGCTTTCTTAATGGATTGTACCTTTTATCGTATTCAGCTCCTTGTAAACTACTTGGAATTGCATTCATTTTTTCAACCACTTCGGCAGTCTTATTATTAGTTAAGGCACCCAAATTGTAATAAGCATCAATGTAATCTGGATTAATCTCCACCACCTTTTTGTAATCTGCCTCAGCTTTTGCTGCATTTTCTTTCACTCTTACCAATTGTTCCTCGTATAACTTTTGATACTTAGCTGCAGCTGCAGTATACGTAGCTTTTTTTGCAGGAACTTTTTCAATTTGTGCCTTCCTTTTCAAGGTAGAAACAGTATCTCTAATATCTTTTGCCTTCCTATTTATGTCATTTGCAAAATTATCATAAACACTTCCTCTTACAAAAATTAAAGTAGCATCATCTGGATTAATTTCTATTGCTGAATTTAATTTATCTAACAAAATGTCTTGGCGACCCATATTCATATAGATATTCAACTCTTGATTAATCAAGTCCTTCTCGCTTGGGTATTTTGTTCTACCCTGCTCAATGAATTTTATGGCTGAAGTAGTATCAGTTTCCTCTAAATAGATACTAGCCATTTGAAGATAAATTAAGTGGTCATCATAATTTAAGTCCATTAATTTTTGAAGGTACTGTTTAGCCTTACTATTGTCTTTAGATTGAACAGCACATGTAGCCATGTATAAATAAATGTTCTTTTCAGACAAGTTATTCTTCTTTAAATCATCGTTTTTATCATAAGGAATTACTTCAAGTACCATTTGGTAATATTTGATAGCTTTTTGGTATTCCTTATTGCCATAAGCCTCGCTACCCTTGTTAAAGCACATAAAAGCGCTATTTAAAATGGCTTGGTCTTTACAATAGAATTCATATCTTTTCTTTACATCAGTCTCAATACATTTTTTGCATCCTGCAAAAAACTTTTCAGCCAAATCGGCATCTACTAGCTTTACATATTCTGGATTTCGGTAAATGGTATCCAAAACTGCTATATAATAGTACCAAGCCTTAGGATCATCCTTTGTTTCGGAATTTACTATGGCAAGTTCAATTGTTTTTTTCGCGTCTTCCAACTCGCCATTACGCAAGTAAATTGCAGCACTCTCCACATTGCTTTTTTGCGCAAACAATTGGATACTTAGCATAACAAAAGCTGCTAATAATAATCTTTTCATTGGTTCTTAATTTAAATAATACTTTACAAACATATTCATTTCTTTTCTGAGTTCAAATGAGTTGAATCAGCTTTTCTCTTTCATTTGATTATTAGTCAAAAAAAAAGAGTCCCAGGTTGACACGTGGGACTCTTTTTTATAAATAGAATACTTAGTTCTTCTCGTATGTTGCTACTTCAACATCTTTGTAATCTTGGATTTTATAACCTAATTTCTCTAGAGGCACCTTCACTTTTTCTTTATCGCCTACTATTAAAATAGTCATTTTTTCTGGTTGCAAAATTTCCTTTGCAATGGCATTAATTTCTTCTTTGGTTAAAGATTTAATGGTAGTGTTTTGCTGACGGATATAATCTTTAGGCAAGTTATACTCCACTAATCTATTTAAGAAACTAGCTTTTTGGAAATTGGTTTCATAACGCAAAGCATCACTTTGAGTAATTGATTTTTTCATAAAATCTAATTCTTCATCAGTAATACCATTGTTACGGTAATTGTTTACCTCATACATGATTTCTTTCATGGCGCTATCAGTAGCAGATGTTCTAACACCAGTTGAGATTTCAAATACACCTTGACGGTCTTTGTAACCCATATTGTATGAACGAATTCCGTAAGTAAAACCTTTGTCTTCGCGCAAATTTAAATTTAAACGGCTATTGAAATTACCACCTAATGGATAATTCATGGCATTTGTTTTAAAGAATTTTCCATTCCAATCGTAGGTTTGACCTAATTGTCCAACTCTAATTTCAGATTGCGCTGCCTTGTATTTGTCAACCAACATGATTTGAGATCCACTTGCATTATTAGCAACTGGAGGTGCAATTACAGGAAATACTGGATTCTTTTTCTTCCAATTTTTTAAGAAGGCAGTTTTAGCCATTACTTCAGTCTCGCTTACATCACCAACAATGGTTAAAGTAGCAAAATCTGGAGCATAAAACTTATCATAAAAAGACTGAACATCCTTCATGGTCATAGCCTTAATTGATTTCAAGGTTCCTCCTACTGGCTCTGCAGCAATGCTTTTTCCATATATCAATTTACCAAAAGCTAAATCGGCCGTTGCCGCTGCATCATATTTTTGAGAATTAATTCCTTGGTAGTTTTGTGATTGATTTAATTTAAAATCTTCGCTCGTAAACTTAGGACGCAACAATTTTTCCTCAACTAATTTCATGGTAGCATCAAGGTTCTTTTTCATACAAACCACCTGCATAAAATGATTGTCTGTACCAGCTCCAAATGAAATTGAGCTTCCTAATTTGTCTAACTCATTTTCAAATTGCTCACTTGTTAAGGTTTGAGTAGCCTCACCCATCATATCAGCTGTTAAGTTTGCTAATCCAGTTTTGGCAGGATCACCAACAGCTATGTTTCCACCTTTCATAGTAAGTAAAATGGTTACAATAGGAGACTCTTTGGTTTCGGTACCTATTACTTTAATACCATTATCCCAATTGGCACTATAGAAATTTGGAATTTCTGTTGATTTAGCTGCCCCTGCCTCTGGGCGTTTGCTGCGGTCGAAGTTATCTTTAGGTGTTGTATATGACAATCCTTTGTATTCTAACTCAGTTTTTACAGCTGCACCAGAACTTTGAGACTCTTTACTTTCTTCTTTATTTGCAGCTGCATTAGCCTTTTTAGGAAAAATATTTACTAAGGTGTAATTTTTGTTTTTAATATACTGACGAAAAACACGCATTACATCTTCTTTTGTTACTTTATTATACCTAGCTAACTCATCGCTCATATTAAAGCCTTGAGCCAATTTAGGATTACCATGGCTTAAATACCACATAGTACTTAAAATACTTGCTCTACTACCCACACTTTGCATGCTTTGGATGATGCTGGTTTCAAATTGACCCTTTGCTCTATTCAAATCATCATCAGAAACACCTTTTGCATCAAATTCTGCTAAACTAGCCATTAAGCCTTTTTCAATGTCATTATCCCCTTCAAAATTAGGCATAGCTAATAATATAATACCAAACTCGCCAGCTAACTCTGAGCCAGAGTTAAAAGAGAAAACTTGAATAGCTTTTTGAGGCTCAGGCTTAATAAAATTCTTGTATAAAAGAGAATTGTTACCATTTCCTAAAATATAACCCAAAACATCTAGCGCAGCTTCATCTACATGGTATTGCTTAACGGAAGGATATGTAAATGCATACATAGGTGCAAATACATTGTCGCCATAGTTTACATATTTGTTATCTGGCAATCTAACCGCTTCAACTTTTTGAGCACGAACATCTGGTCCTTTAGGAATTGGTCCAAAATATTTCTCAGTCAATTTTACTACATCTGCAGGTGTAACATCTCCAGAAACAACCACACACGCGTTGTTTGGTCCGTACCAACGCATAAAGAAATTCTTCAAATCGTCTACATTTACCCTATCCAAATCCTCCAAATAACCAATTGTTGGCCAGCTATAAGGATGTCCTTGTGGATACAAAGCAGCGTCGTTTATCTCTCCTCTTTTGCCATAAGGTATGTTATCTACGTTTTGACCCTTTTCGTTTTTTACAGTTGCTCTTTGAACCTCAAATTTCTTTTGGGTTACAGAATCCAATAAGAATCCCATACGATCAGCTTCTAACCATAAAGCAGTTTCTAAATAGTTAGCTGGAAGGGTTTCAAAATAATTGGTTCTATCTCTGTTGGTAGTTCCATTCATTTGACCACCAGCGCCTTGAACAACTTTAAAATGCTCTTCATCTTTAACATGCAAAGAACCTTGAAACATCATGTGTTCAAAGAAATGTGCAAATCCAGACTTACCTGGAGTTTCTCTGGCCGAACCAACGTGGTAAGTAACCTCAACATGGACAATGGGATCGGAATGATCCTCATGAACTAGAAGGGTTAAGCCATTTGGAAGTAGATACTTCTCATAACTAATTTTTAACTCTCCTGGATTGGCAGTTACCTTTTCAATCAGGGTGGTTTTTGCTGGGATAGTGGTTGCTGGCGTTTGGGAATTTGCCGACTGAATTCCCATCAGTAAAGCAAATGCACCTGCAAATAATAAACCTTTTTTCATGTTATATATTTTTTGTTGGTTTTTACAAAAGTAACTAGAAAAACTACTTTCGAAATAGTTATTTCCTTAAGCACCGCAATTTAAAGACTTTATGTGAAGTGCGACAACTTTTTTTATAAAAGGTAGTTGAATCCTTTAGATGGCTTAAATAGAGCGTAATTAACTAATCCATATCACAAAGTGGAAAAAGATTTACATAACTATTGTTGCAATATCTTAAAAGCTTCTTATTTTCGCCACATATAATAATTACCATGAATAAAAGAATATTAGCAATAGTTGGTTTAATTTTCGCCGCAGCATTTTTGCGTTTAATTCCTCACGCTCCCAATTTTAGTCCAATTGGAGCAATAGCTCTTTTTGGTGGAGCCTATTTAGGCAGAAGTTATTTAGCTTACCTAGTTCCTATTATTGCAATGTTAATTAGCGATTTGTTTTTAGGTTTTTATGGCTTAGAAATGTTGGTTACCTATGGCGCTATTGTAGGTGCAATTTTCATTGGCACCCAAATAAACAATAACCTAACTTGGTACAAAGTTGCCATGGGTTCTGTAGGTTCTTCTATCCTATTTTTCTTAATAACTAACTGTGTATTCTTTTACCCAGCTTCAATGGGCAATCTTTACACGAATGACTTTGCCGGACTCATGAGCAGTTATATTGCAGGCATTCCATTTTTCCAAAACACATTTGCATCAGACCTTGTATACAATACCTTATTGTTTGGCAGTTTCTATTTGATGAGCATTAATATTCCTTCTTTAAAATTAAAAGAAGTTAAGGCTTAACAAAATCTGCTTCCACCCTTTTTTGGGTAAACTCAACGCTCAAGTGATAAATTCCACTTGGGCGTTTTTTGTATCCTTTTAATTTTATTCTGTTCAAACCTTTTTTAAGGTGTAAATTCAATTTCTCTGTTTCTTTCTTTATTGGTTCGGTAATGGTTACTTGAACCTTTTGATCGTACTTGGCATTAATAATCACATGCAAATATCTATCTGGCAACTCTCTTAAGTCAATTAAACTATCTGTTTTTACCTTAAGACACTTAGCAGCTAATTCAATATTAGGTAAGCCTGAACCAATGTATTTATCGGGATTATCATATTGGTTGCAAGTAAGCATCATCGTTTCTTTGATTTTTTGAGAAGTAGCGCTTGGTTCAGCCTGCAATAAAATAGCCCCTGCACCTGCTATAATTGGGCAGGCATAGGATGTTCCATTGCCTTCAAAAATCTTGGCATCCTGAGACATTAATACCGCATTTTTTCCTTTTGCAACTAAATCTGGCTTAATTCTTTTATCGGAAGTTGGACCCACTGAACTGAAGCCTGCATAACTGCCATGCTTATCTATGGCACCCACCGTTAAAACATTAGGCGCATCTGCTGGAGCACTTAATTGGCGCCATGGATCATCGCCTTCATTGCCAGCACTTACCACCACTAAAATACCCTTGCTAGCAGCAATATCGGCGGCCCTGCTTACCACTGTTGTTTTGCCATCGAACTCAGCATACTTGTGTCCCATGGCTTTTTCATCATGTTTGGTATAACCCAAAGAAGAATTAATAATATCAGCACCTGCGCTATCAGCATACTCTGCAGCTAAGGTCCAAAAGTATTCCTCGACCAAATATTCTGATGATGCATTTTCGCATCTAAGTAACAAATAACTGCTTCCGGGTGCGGTGCCGCTAATAACTCCAGGCTGAAAAGCACCCAAACAACTCATTACGGAAAGACCATGTTCATCATCTTCAAATACCTCTTCTTCCATCTCCACAAAGTCTCTTGTAGCAAGAATTCTCTTCTCAGCAAACAAGTGATTAAATGGAAGTAATTTATCTAGGTTTTTAAAGCCGGCATCTAATACAGCAATTAAGGTATTCTTGCCATTGAGTCCAGATTTCATTAAACCTGCCGCATGAATTTGGTCTATTTGATTAAAGCTTTTGCCCAGAAGAATGGAATCATTTTTTTCGCTCTTATTTTCGAAGGATTGAGCTAGGATTTGAAGTTGATTTTCGAGGCTATTTTCTGTTGCTTCATCTTGTTCTTCATAAAAGTAAGCCGGACCTAAGTAGGTTAACTTACTAACAAAACTTAGGCTTTTAATTTGAGCTTCAATTTCCTTGTTGTTTGCCAGAATAATTGCGCCATTAAGCCACCTGCTGCTTCCATAAAGTAATAAGGGCAATTGAGCTAACTGCGCTAGGTAGGCGCTATCTGGAGGAATGTCATTTATATTTAAGGGTACCCTATTCCTCGACCTGCGATCGATGGCCCTTAAAGAGATATAACTTGATGGATTGTATAGTTGCTTTTTTGCGTTGGGCTTGTCAATGAACTCTGCAAAATAAAACCTTTGTTGGGCGCTTAGGTTCAGACCGAAAAAAAGAAGAAAGAAGCAAAAAAGAAGTCTCATGGACGGGTAAATGATTTAAGTTTTTGTCTAATTTTATAACCCGATTTTTTATTCGATTGGGTATTGATATTGGTGTTTGTGCGATCAATTAAACCAAGGTTTTTTGCGTAGACATTGCGAATGAGAATCTCCTCAATAAGGTTGTTTGTTTGCGCCTCTAGCACGCTTATACAGTTGCTAAAGAGGGTATCACCATTATTAAAATTAGCATATAAATTCTGCCATTGATAATTTTTCCTGCCAAGAGAATTGTAGGCATTTCCGTTCCAAGATTGGGCAGTACCTATAGGAAAAATAAGCTTTACAAAACGGGTGTTTTCTTCAACCCATTGCAAGGTATTTTTATCTTGTGTAATAAAAATAGATGTCCTAGGCTCCCATATTTCACTACTATCTTTTAATACTTCTCTTTTCACCTCCCTATGCGCGTTAAGCTCTTGCCCAGATATAATTCCAGCAAAAGTTTCCTTTAGCATAAAGTGAAAAGTATCTATGGTTTCTGTATTATCATTAAAGGAAATGGAATCTACACTGTACACTTTTACCCACCCAGAATCTAAAGGGAAATACGCCAAGCCTAGGTCGGGCTGCGCCTCGGCAGAATTATTTTTAGAACATGCATGCAATGTTAATACCAATGCAATAAGCAAAATAGTATTCAATAAATTCTGTCTGAACCAAGCCATCATATACTTATAATTCGTAACTAGATTGAATCCAACCGCCCCCAATCACATCATTGTCTTCGTAGAATACAGCACTTTGTCCGGGAGCAACGCCCTTTACCATACTATGAAAATCAACTTTCATACGGGTGTCTTCTTGCATAATGGTGGCCATGGTTCCAGCGTCTTTGTATCTTACTTTTGTTAACGATTCGAGTGGCGATTTTATTTCTGCATATTTTTGCAAATTAATATTACGCACCCACATGCCATTTCTTTGTAACTCTTCTTCCCTACCTAAAACTACGGTATTTGTGTCTGGCATAATCTCTAAAACAAACATAGGTTCTCCTAAGGCTATTTCCAATCCCTTGCGCTGACCAATGGTATAAAAAGGATAGCCACGGTGTTTGCCCAGAATTTTGCCTTCACGGTTTACAAAATTACCCCCATCTACCCTTTCCTCTAAACCATCTACCTTCCTTTTCAAAAATCCACGGTAGTCATTATCGGGCACAAAACAGATTTCATAGCTTTCACTTTTTTTGGCAAGCTCAGTATAACCTCTATCAATGGCCATTTGCTTAATTTCGGTTTTGTGATATCCACCTAAAGGGAATAAAGTGCGCGACAAACTTTCTTGACTCAATCCCCAAAGAACGTAGCTTTGATCTTTGCTATGGTCTAATCCACGACTAATGACATAACGATCATTTTCTTGTCTAATTTGCGCGTAATGTCCGGTTGCAATAAATTCACAATCGAGCTGATTAGCACGTTTAAGTAAAGCTTCCCATTTGATATGCGTATTGCATAGTACACAAGGGTTTGGGGTTCTACCAGCGAGGTATTCTTCGATAAAGTTATCGATTACAAAATCACCAAATTCGTCTCTAATATCTAAAATTAAATGGTGAATGCCATGTTGAACAGCAATGGTTCTGGCATCGTTAATGGAATCTAGGCTGCAACAACCTGTTTCTTTTTTGCCACCCCCGCTGTTTTGGTAATCCCATGTTTTCATGGTAACTCCTACAACTTCATAGCCCTCTTCTGCCAGCATTACTGCTGCCACGGTGCTATCAATACCGCCACTCATGGCGACTAAAATTCTTCCTTTTTTACTCATAATTCAAAACATGAAAGGGTAAAAAGCCCTAGTGATTGAGCTGGCAAATATAAATTAAAAATTGGTAAGCGCTTCTATTCTTTCCAAAGAGAAGGAAACAAGATATAGGCAAGCACTACCACCAAGATATTGAACACAAATAAGGTTCCAAGATCTTTGTATATCTGAGTAGCATCTGTTCCATCCATTGCTCTTTTGGCGGCTTTAATAATGATGAGCAGCAAAGGAATAATGATGGGTAAGCTTAAAACGGGCATTAATAAATTGCTGTTACCGCCTTTAGATGAGATGGCCGATAACATGGTAAAAGTTCCAGCAATACCAATGCATCCAAAGAATGTTACGGCAAAATATAAGGCCATAGATTCTATAGGATTACCAAGTAACAGCATAAAAGTAGAAAGGCTTAAGGCTGCCAAAAACACATTCAAGATGGCATTGTAAATAAATTTAGCAAGCAGCAATTGTTGGGGCTGAACCAACATATGGTAATAAAGATTTTTACCTTTTCCTTCACCAATAAAGCTCTTGGCAATGGCATTAATTGAAATAAAAAGCATAAGCACCCAGAACACACCATTCCAGGAGTTATTGTTTAGGGTTTTAATGGCAAGATAAACCACAAATACAGACGACAGTACTTGCAATAAAATTCCGTTGAGGGCATAACGTTGCCTCCATTCAAGGATGAATTCTTTTTTGATGAGATGTACTAAAGGGCTCATTGGGCTGCAAATTATAAATAAACCTCAAGCTATTTGCAGCTTTTTTTTGGTTCAGACCGAAAAATAATTAAACAACTAAGAAATAACTTGTTTTGGAGGATTGCCTAACTCTTTTAACCTGTTTATGTGCGACTTTATGGCCGCCCATAAGGTTGGGTTTTGCAAGTATGGTATGCCGTATTTATGGGCTGTTTTTTCTACAATTTTAGACAAAGCGGGGTAATGCATATGGCAGATATTAGGAAAAAGATGATGCTCTACTTGGTAGTTTAATCCACCCACATACCAATTAAGAAGCTTGTTCTTGGGGGCAAAATTGGCGGTGGTAAGCAGTTGATGAACAGCCCACTCGTTCTCTGTAACATGATTTTCATTTGCTACTGGCTGAGCAACACCCTCTACAATATGTGCCAATTGAAACACCAGGGCGAATATGAATCCAGCCACCATGTGCATAGCCAAAAAAGACAATAAAACCTGCCACCAAGCAAGGTCTGTATATATAATTGGCAAACCAATAACTACAAATAAATAGGCCAGTTTTATGCCAATCAAAATGGAGAATTCTTTTCTTGCATTGCTTAGATGTTGCTCAATTAACCCTGCTTTGTTATAGCCAATAAGCCTAGGTAAGTCGCCAAGTAACATGGAGATGGTCATCATAGAGTACAAGGGCAAGGAGTATAAATACTGATATTTGTGAACAGGTTTAAGAGGAGATTGTTCTGAGAATCGCATGATCCAACGCGGTTTTATATCCTCATCAAGTCCACCAATATTAGTGTAAGCATGATGAAAAATATTGTGTTGAAGCTTCCAATTAAACACATTGCTGCCAATAATATACATGCTTAACCCCATTATTTTATTTACCCATTTGTTCTTAGAATAGGAGTTGTGTAAAGAATCGTGCATTACGCTCATTCCCACGCCAGCTGTGCCCATTCCAATAACCATAAACAATAAAAATGAGCTTAGAAATGGTAAATTGTAATTGAGAATAACAATAAAAGGCACAACATACAATGTATAAACAGTAACAGTTTTTACATACATGAGAAAATTGCCTTTGGTAGAAAGGTTGTTTTCTTTGAAATAAGCATTTACGTTTTGGCGAAGTTCCTTGGTAAATTCTTTCTGACTTTTTTCTTCGCTTTGGAATTTAATGAGTTTCATTTAAATTAATTATTAAGCTAACTGGGGAGAAACAAGTCGTTCAATTGTTACAAACTTAGCCTACAAAGAGCAAATTCCAACATTATGATAAAATTAATAATTTGAAAATTTTCTTTCCTGCTTAATTTGTGATGGTTATCTATGACAAATAGCAGTTAACAAGTAAAATAAGTGTGTATTCTTAAATTCTGTTATTTTTGTCTGTTTGAACCAATATAAAATGAAAAAGATACTCATAGCAAATAGAGGCGAGATTGCATTAAGGGTAATGCGCACAGCCAAAGAAATGGGCATAAAAACTGTTGCAGTGTATAGCGAGGCAGATAGAAAAGCCCTGCATGTAAGGTATGCAGATGAGGCCGTTTGTATTGGTCCGCCACCCAGTAACCAGAGCTATTTATTAGGAGATAAAATCATTGAAGTGGCTTTATCTGTTGGTGCAGATGCCATACATCCTGGATATGGTTTTTTGAGCGAGAATGCTCATTTTGCGCGTAAAGTTAAAGATGCTGGAATCATTTTTATTGGCCCATCTGCAGAGAGTATGGAGGTAATGGGAAGTAAAATTGGCGCTAAGCAAGCAGTTAGTAAGTTTGATGTACCCTTGGTACCAGGCACTCAAGAAGAACTAAGAGATGTGGTAGAAGCTAAAAAAATTGCCACAACTATAGGATATCCTGTTTTGGTAAAAGCCTCTGCAGGTGGCGGTGGCAAAGGAATGCGTGTAGTAAACTCTGAGGACGAATTTGAAGAAGCTATCAGATTGGCTCAATCGGAAGCATTGGCCTCCTTTGGAGATAATGCCGTTTTTATTGAAAAATTTGTTGGTTCGCCCAAACATATTGAAATTCAAATATTGGGAGACCAACATGGCAACGTGGTGTATTTGTTTGAGCGTGAATGCAGCATTCAAAGAAGACATCAAAAATTGGTTGAAGAGGCGCCTTCTAGCTGCTTAACTCCAGAGGTTAGGAAGAAAATGGGTGAGGCTGCGGTTAACGTAGCTAAGGCTTCAAATTATTTTGGTGCAGGTACGGTTGAGTTCTTGGTTGACCATGAATTAAATTTTTACTTTTTGGAGATGAACACACGCTTGCAAGTTGAGCACCCTGTTACAGAACAAATTGTTGGACTTGATTTGGTAAAGGAGCAAATTAGGGTGGCGCGTGGCGAGCAATTGGGGTACACCCAAGAGGACTTGAAAATTCACGGACATGCCATAGAGCTTAGGGTTTGCGCGGAAGACCCACAGAATAACTTTTTACCCGATATTGGTAAATTAACTACTTACAGAACGCCGCAAGGTTATGGGGTAAGAGTAGATGATAGCTTTGAAGAAGGTATGGAAATTCCAATTCAATACGACCCTATGATAGCTAAATTAATCACCTTTGGTGCTAACAGGGAAGAGGCAATTAATAGGATGAAAAGAGCTATTGCAGATTATAAAATTAGTGGAATAGAAACAACATTGAGTTTTGGTGCATTTGTCATGGAAAATGAAGCTTATTTGAAAGGTGATTTTGATACTCATTTTATTCAGAAGTATTTTTTGCCAGAAATGTTGAATAAGAAAAGCAGTGAAGCGCAGATTAAAGCAGCAGCTTTTAGTGCTGGGGATTTGTTCTTTCAATACGAAGGTAAAGAGGTTCAAGTGAAAGAAAATCCATCGAGCAATTGGCAGTTAAAAAGAAAAAGTTAAGTATGAAAATCCTCAAATTATTCCTATCCCTCCTCCTATTTGTTTCCATAGCGAATCAATCTAAAGGGCAATCAAAAATCATTTTAGATAAGCAATCTGGGGGTGGATATTGCAATCATTATTTTGATTTTGGTGATCATGGTTTTGCACTTGTGTTTAATAAGGATAAAGACGTGGATGAAGGCGTTGGAACGAATGCGACTTTATTGAATAATGTTTTTTATTATAGTAAAGACCTTACCAAAAGGGCTAATTTTAAGGTGAACTCTAACGGACAATTTTCGATATATGCTAACAAGAACTATCTTTTTTTAGTTGATAGATTGAGTACTAAATATTGGTTAAGGGTATTAAATTTTAATGGGGTAGAGATTGCATCAAAAAAGTTCGATATTGAGGCAATTGGGTTAAACCACGATTTGGTAAACAAAATTCATTTTACAGCAACTGGAAAAATGATTTTTGAAGTATATGACGGTTTGGAGGATTTGCATATTTATCAAATAAATTTACTAGACAAAAATGAAGAAACAGTAAAAGAAATTGATATTGCGTTTCCAAGTTCAAATCCTTTGGAGAGTTTAAAGTTTCAAGGCAAATGGAAGTTTACTGCCGAGAATATGGGGTATTATGTTTTGTCGAGAAAAGGAGCCAATGCAGAGCACGATCCTAGTGCAATTGCCTACCATATTGCTTTTTACGACGAGGATTTTAACTTGTTTAGGCTCTTGTTATTAGACAATTTTTTGACGCCAAACACCCAAATGCTTGGCAAGGAAGCATCGTTTAGTTTAAATCCAGCCCTCCAAAGCTTTGTGGTGAGTTGTAATGTCATCAGAAATGGGAAATTAGCATTTATGGTGGCAAACTATGGCATGGATCCAAATTCAAGTGTTATGAAATTGTTTTGGCATAAGGAGTTTGAATTGATCAACAATACCAAATATAGGTTAATTGAAAACGATGGATTAAGCGTGCCTGCCCCTCCTGTTATTTCAAATAAAGGCGACCAAGTAATTGTGAGTTTAAATAAAGGTAGAACCAATATACAAGAGGAATCTATCAACCAAATGGTGATATTTAACGGGCAGGGAGAAAACACCTTTAATGCCATCCAAATGGGTAATTTTGAGCAATTAAACTTGGATGGCTATTGCGTAGACAACGATAATTTATATAGTAGAATTAGTAAACTACAAATGGCTGCCATATTGAAGCCCTATTGTGAAATGCAAAATGTAGATGCATTAGATATTGATGTGGATGCAATGGGCAATGAGCTTGCCATCATTCGCAACTATGACATCAAAAAGAATCAAGTTATTATCTATCGATTTACTAAAAGATAATTACCTTAAAATAAACTGTGTTTGCGTAATACCATAACCCGTAAAGGAACCTATAGCGCCCTCCACATTTGAAGAAACAGAGGTAGGCGTAGCAAAGGGTCCGCCATTATTTGCAGCATTTCTAAATGAATCCCAAAAGAGGTATTCCTTTCTTCCTATTTGTGATAAATACACATGAACGGTATCGCCATATTTAAAAGGATTAAGCATTAGAAAAGGCCTAGTTTGATTGTTTATTTGCGAATCATCAAAAGTATAGAATCTATCGGCATAGCCCCAGCCAGTTAACACGGGCAAAATTCCCTCCTTGAGCACCACCCTATAGTTGTTTTGTTCTGGGCCATCAAACCAATTAAAATAAAAGAATGCATTGGTGTCTTTTTCGTTTGGTTCGAACCAATAATGCATGCTATCTATTGGAACGGGTTTAGGTATAAATGTTTTGCCTGTTATCTTTTTGCCATCATTTAATTCTATCTCTAGGTAATAAGGTTTTTCTACCTGACCAACAAAGCTTGGATTTACATAAATTCCTGGAAAAATCTCGCTTGCAACATCATAAAACTGCAGTCGATTTGCTGTTTCAAAAACAGTATCATTGCCAATGATATTTCCTTCTGTAATGTAAACTTTAGCTCCACTTACTGCAGATAAATCGAGGCTTGGATTGAAATAATCGAGGGTATTAGAGAGCACCACATAATTAAGCGTTGGCGATAATTGATTAATGGAAGCCTCTACAACCAATTCTGGTTTTGAAGGAGGCAGGTCAATTTTTATCTCCTTTTCGCAAGCACTAATTAATAGTGTAGCAGCAATTAACAACAAGGGTATTTTGGAAAATTGTTTTGACAAAAAATAAGGTAATTTCATGAGAGTATTCATTTCTATTAGAACTTAAAATTCCATTGCACAGAAGGTAAAATTGGGAAAAGATACACCATATAAGCTTTAACAGTTTGTGATTCTATATCTGGGAAAAAGTATATGAAATAGGGATTTGCTCTGTTATAGATATTGTAAATACTAAAGTTCCAACTGCTCTCAAATTTTTTTGATTGCAAAGCAATGTAGGTAAATGAAATATCTGCCCTATGATAAGATGGTAGCCTAAATGAATTAACAGCCCCATACCTATCAATAAAAACAAATTTTGGCTCGCCAGTTAAAGGGTCAATACCGTATCTATATGCATATCTAGAATCTGGCAAGGTTGTCGCATTGCCTGTTCCGTAAACAAAGACAAAGTTTGCCGACCATTTCTTATTGATTTCGTAACTTAGTAAAACAGAAATATCATGGGTTCTATCGTATCTATAGAAATAAGGTTTACCATTATTTAATTCATCGAATTGCCTTGTTGTTCTGCTCCAGGTATATCCAATCCAACCATTTAATTTGCCCGTTTTCTTTCTTAAAAACAGTTCTAAACCGTAGCTTTTACCCTCGCCAAAAACCATTTCTTGCTCTAGGTTTTGATTAAAAAACAGGGTGGCTCCAGGTTTAAACTCAATTTGGTTTTTCATGGGCTTATAATAAATCTCGGCAGAAGATTCATAGGTATTTTGCTTAAAGTTCTTAAAGTAACCCAAAGCGTATTGCCTTGCCATTTGAGGCTTAACCAAATTTGAACTTGGAACCCATAAATCAATTGGGAATTGGGCTCCAGAGGTTGTTGCTAAATGCAGGAATTGATAGGTTTGCGTATAGGAGCCTTTTACACTAGAGCTTTCATTGATAAGATAGGTAACATTTACCCTTGGCTCTAACCTTGGATAGAAGGCAATTGTTTCGCCCGGCTTATATATGGTTACATTATCAGTTGGGAGTTGGTTCACATTGTCGAACTCAGCCTGAGAGTAAGGTCCAACCAATTGAAAAGCAACCGCCCTTAGGCCATAATTGATTGTCCAACGGTGATTAATATTCCATTCATCCAAAGCATAAGCAGCATATTCATGTGCAAACTGTTTATTTATTTCTTGGTCAATTTTTGTACTACCAATATTGCCACTTAAAATTCCCGGTTGAAAAGTGTGGTAAGTGTAATTTATTCCAAATTTTACTTGATGCTTTTCGTGCGGGTACCATGTAAAATCGCTTTTAAAATTCCAATCCCTTAGGTTACTTCTTACTTTGAAGCCACCAGCACCAAAGTTAAAGTCGTTAAACAATTCATATCTGTTAAAAATAATGCTGGTATTGCTAAACAATTTGGGGTTAAAAACATGGTTCCACCTAGCAGTAGCAGTTGAATTACCCCAACCAAAATTGAAGTTTACTGAATTGTTAAATTGGCTCTTATAATCAAGAATATCTCTACCAAAGTATCCTGAAATATAAATTCTATCCTTTTCACCTAAAATGAAACTCATTTTGAGGTTCATATCATAAAAATAATAACTATTCCCCTTGATATCTGAAGGTAAAAATGGCCTCACCAGGAAGTCGATATAGGTTCTTCGGGCCGAAACTAAAAAACTGCTTTTACCTTTTTCTATGGGACCTTCGGCAGATAAGCGACTTGAAATAAGTCCCACACCACCACTATATTTATATTGCTGATTATTACCATCACGCATATACACATTTAAGATAGAAGACAGCCTACCACCGTAGTTTGCAGGCATTCCACCTTTTATAATATCTATTCCTTTTACTGCATCTGCATTAAACACAGAAAGAAATCCAAACAAATGAGAAGGATTATATACCACAGCCTCATCCATTAAAATCAAGTTTTGATCTGGGCCACCCCCTCTTACATAAAAACCTGTACTGGCCTCGCCCCCACTTTTAATTCCGGGAAGCAAAGTAATTGCTTTTAACACATCGGGTTCACCAAAAACCACAGGTAAAGCTTTTAATTTTTCACCACTAATTTCAATCCTACTCATTTCGGTGCTTCGTACATTCTTGTCTACTCTATCACCGCTAATAACTACCTCCTTGGCAATTTTAGATTGAGGAGCAAGTTCAATTTGTATACCCTTGTTTTTATTTTTCTTTGCGGTTAATTTCTTTGGCTGATAGCCTATATAAGAGCAAACAAGCTGAGTGCCTTCATTTGGAACACTTAAAGAGAAGAAGCCATATGAATTGGTTACGGTACCCAAGGTTCCTTCCAGATTTCTGATGCTAGCACCAATAAGCGTTTCGCCAGTAGTACTATCTTTTACATACCCGCTGAGGGTAAAGGATTGCCCTTTAACCCAAGTATTTTGAGCTAAAATGAAAAAAAACAAGAAAAATGCATACCTAGAAAACATAAGCCAAAAATACGTGATTAAACGCAATTCATAACACCTATGTTAGCCAAAAGTTCGTGCAATGTTCAATAAATAAAATTTTGACCAAAATTACACTAATGGTCGGCAGTTTTACTTTTACTAAATAAGCTTTTTACCTTTACTGCAGGCACCCAAATTTTGGATAAAATAAACTTTATTGGACTTTCCTTTTTCACATGCCAGACAGTTGTTCTGCTCGATTCCAATTGATTTTCGTGGATGGTATAAGCATAAGCCGCAATTGATGTTCTGAATTCTCCTTCAGGGAAGCTAATAGGATCGTAGCCATGTAAAGTATAGCCTCTGCAATGCATGATAGCTAACCTATTGAAGGGTACATCTACCTCTGTTTTCTCACCTGTTCTTCCATCTTCTAAACGTAGCTCTCCCCCATATTCCTTTTTCCAATCTTTATTGATGTATAAAAGTAGATTTAGATTTCTAAACCAATTTTCATGTAATGGATGGTAATTAAAATCGGCATGCATATCCAAAAAGCTACCCTTTTTACCCTGATGAATTCCACCACCATAAAAAGTAGGGTCAATAAAAACATCTTCATTGGTAATATAGCTTACAAAATCTGCGAATCTAGGATTAATAAGGTCTTCGTGCAATTCTTGAAAAAGCCCACCTAATTCATAATAGCGACTTTTTTCAAACTTGTTTTTCGCAAAAACATAATCGGCACTAGGCGTTTCGATATTAGGTATTTGATTGTATAATTCTGTGAGCTTTTGTTCATCACATAAACCATCAATACCAATATGTGGAAAAGGTTGAGCTTCAAGGAATTCTTTGCGAAATCGTTCTTTATTGGCTTCAAGAAAATCGAAACGTATCATATATTGTTTTGAGTAATGGTTAAAACTGCAATTTCAAGGATTTACCACTCTTAACAAAATGATATTTCTCAGTAATCAAATCTGATTAATAAATATAAAATGAAAATACACCTCTTCCACCATTTGCAAAAACACCTTCAATGGAAGTTTGACCCCTAGACGATTCTAAAGCCTTAATGAGATCGTTTACATCTTGGTATTCTTTTTTATTAATTGCGGTTATGACAAATCCTTCCTGTATACCCATTTGAGCAATTTTTCCTTGCCTAATATTGCTTATTCTGTATCCATTTTGAATACCTGTTTTATCCTTTTCTAGTTTTGAAATTGGCTGAAAATCTGCACCTAAAATATCAGAGCTTACAGTGCCTTTTTTCATGATAGCGGTGGTGCCTTCTTTGTTTAACAAGGTTATGATTGTAGATTCTTGTTTGCCATTTCTAAGATAAAGTACTTTAATTTTATCTCCAGGTCTGTGGTAGGCAATTTGCTCATCAAAATTGGCCTTGCTATCAATGTCTTTGTCGTTAATTTTTAAAACAACATCTCCAGACCTAATGCCAGATTGCTCGGCAGGTCCTTCTGGTAGCACATAATCTACAATAACACCATGGTTATTGTTTAACTTAAGTCTTTGGGCAGTGTTGCCATCTATGTCTTTAATATCAATACCTGTAAATCCTCTTTGAACCTCTTTGTATTCAACTAGGTCTTTCACAATTTTTGCTACAATGTTCACAGGAATGGCAAATCCATATCCATTGTAAGAACCAGTATTACTGGCAATGGCTGTATTAATACCAATTAATTTACCCTCAAGGTCTACCAAGGCCCCACCGCTATTTCCGGGATTAATAGCGGCATCTGTTTGAATAAAACTTTCAATTGGAAACTGATTATTCACGATATTGATATTTCTACCTTTTGCGCTTACAATTCCAGCAGTAACCGTTGAAGTAAGGTTAAAAGGATTACCAACAGCCAAAACCCACTCACCTACCTGTACTTGGTCTGAATTTCCCAGTACCATATGAGGCAAATTGCTGGCATTTATTTTAAGTAAGGCTAAATCTGTGGAAGGGTCTGTTCCAATTACCTTTGCTTGATAAGATTGTTTGTTATTATTTAAAATAACCTCAATTTGATCTGCATTTTTAACCACATGATAATTGGTGACAATATATCCATCTGATGTCATAATTACACCAGAACCAGAGCTTGCTACGGGGCCTCTCCGTCCAAAGAAATCCATCCCATTCCAAAAGTCGAAAAATGGATCTTGGTAAGCCCTTTGGTTGGTTAGTGTTTTAATAAAAACTACGCTATGAGTAGAGGCTTGAGACGCCTTTACAAAATCAGCAGATGCTAAAGTACTTCCTTTGTAATCAACAGTGGCGTAATTGCTATTGCTTCTTTGAGCAGTTTCAAAAAACACAGTTTTAGGAAGAAAAAAATTAAGCATAAAGGCGCCTAAAATACCGCCAGCAAAACCCAAAATTACGATTGAAAATTTTCTCATATGTTCATTCTTTTTTGTAAAAATCAACTTGCAAAAATAAAGCCAAAAAATAACGAAATAATCAGATAATTAAGCAAAGATTTTGCTACTCAGTTACATTTAATTTTATGTTTAATGTAATTTCTGGCTGGTTTGGATCATTGGTAATAATTTTCACTGTTTTGGAATCGGGTCCTGCCATATTTGCAAGTGAATAGGCAACATCGAGGGTTGCAGTTTTACCTTTAGGAATTACTGTTTGAGATAATTCAGGAGTTAAACAAGAACAAGACCTGATTACTCTTCTCACTATAAGGTCTGATTTTCCTTTATTGGTTAAGGTAAATTTAGCCACCGGAGAGCTAAATAATTTCACATTACCTAAATCAATTTCGGCTGTATTTAACACCAATTTAGGAGCCTTCTTCAGTGCTTTTTTATCCATTTTACTGAAGTCCTCAACAATATTAGCACTGATGTAGAACTTTTTGTAAGGCAAAGAATCATCGCTTGTAAATAATCTCAGCTCTTGTTTGGTAGGACCATATTCTAAAGGCATTTTGGGGTAATATTTCACCTTAATTTTCATATCTGTATTAGGTGGAATATTATCGTATGGCTGAGTAACAAGCATATTATTGGGTGCCTCAATTTTATAAACAAAAATTTTCTTATTGCTCAAATTAAATAATCCAATTTCTGTAGAATCATATGAATTAGATTTAACAGCGGGAAACTGAATGGAATTAGTTTTAACCGCAATATTACCATATTGATACTTGTAGGTGTCGGCAAAATTAACCCTCATAGGTTGAACCTGTCCGCGAATTCTAAGAGCAAAGCTATTGGGAGAGCCATCTGTAACAACAGTTAAAGCCCTATCAAACTCACCCAATCTGCCATTAGGGTCAAATGTTGCCCTTACAGTTCCTGTATCACCGGCCTGCACTGGACCTCTTGTCCAGTTTGATTGCGTACAACCACAAGTAGTAATCACATCAGTAATGATGATAGGACCTTTACCAATATTTCTAAATTTAAAATCATGGAATACTAGCCCCCCTTTTTCATTGATACTTCTAAAATTGTAATTGTCGTAAAAAAACTCCATTACACCCAAGCCAGCCTCTATTTTCTGAGGAGTAGGCTCTGCATTTTTGTCGCTTTTTTTCTTCGATTGTGCCCATCCCAAAAATTGCGAGTTGGCTATTAAAAGCAATATTATAACTATTCTTTTGATCATATTCTTGTGTTATTCTTTATTGACTACATTATTCTACTATTCGTTGCATGCCTTTTTAATTTCAAAGGTATCTGTGTCAAGACCAACGGGAAATGCTTCTCTATATTTTTCCAATTCAGCATATTTTAGGTTCACAGAAAAAACGCGAGGCAAAGCAGCAGCGTCCAAAATTACCTCGCCAATAGGACTTATCGCAAGTGAATCACCAGAATGATTTACCCCATTTCCATCCTCACCAATTCTGTTTACTGCCACCAAAAAAGCTTGATTTTCTATTGCCCTTGCTATAGTTAAAGCCCTCCAATGCTTTGCCCTTCTTTCTGGCCAATTTGCCACAAAAATGAGCAAATCATAATCATACACTGGAGTGCGCCTTATCCAAACCGGAAACCTAAGGTCGTAACAAATAAAAGGTGCAATTTTCCATCCTTTATAATGTATCAAAACTTGCTCCTGCCCCTTAGCGTAATGCAATTGCTCCTCTCCCATTCTAAACAAATGCGCCTTATTATAATGGCTAGAATTTCCATTCGGTTCGAACCAATAAAAGCGATTGAAATAGCTTCCGTTTTCCTTCACCATGAGGCTACCACAGATTGCAATACCATTTGTCGCACTCCAGCTTTGCATAGCATTAACAGATGCTTGAAGCGACTCTTCCTCAAATTTCTCTGGGTTCATGCTAAAGCCTGTGCTAAACATTTCTGGCAACACGGCTAGGTCTGTATCAGGAGAAATTTTGGAGATTAGATCCTCAAAATATTCAAGGTTTGCTGGGAGATTTTCCCAGGCAATTTCTTGTTGAATTAAGGCAATTTTCAATTCACTTTTTACTTCCATTTGTTTGGTTCAGACCGTGCAAAACAACAAAAAAATCTTTAAAACATTACAAATTGTTATGAACGCTTCTTTAACATGATTTGCGTAAATTCTTTCATCCCTTCAATTGCATTTTTACTGATATAATGAATATTGGGATAATTGGTCATTTTCAGGGGTTTTGGATCAATAAAATACACGGGCTTTAATGCATCAAAATAAGACAAGAGTCCAGCTGCGGGGTATACCTGCAATGAAGTGCCAATCACCAAAAATATATCAGCCTGCTGAACCAAATTTGACGCAGTTTCAATCAGTGGCACCGATTCTCCGAACCAAACAATATGGGGCCTAAGCTGACTTCCTAGCTCACATTTATCGCCATAATTGAGGTTGGATCCATCTATTTTGTAGACGAGATTTGGGTTCTTGGTACTTCTGCTTTTGTTTAATTCTCCATGCAGATGAAGCACTTTCGTACTGCCTGCGCGCTCGTGCAAATCGTCTACATTTTGAGTAACTATTTGAACATTAAAATCATTTTCTAAATCTGCGAGGGAAAAATGAGCAAAATTGGGTAGAGCATTTTGCGCGCTAATTCTACGTAAATTATAGAAATCTAGCACCTTAAGAGGGTCCTTAACCCAAGCCTCTGGCGTGGCTACATCTTCAATTTTGTAGCCTTCCCACAGTCCGCCACTGTCTCTAAAAGTAGCCAATCCACTCTCTGCGCTAATTCCTGCTCCACTTAAAACAACTAAATTGGGTTTATTTTTGTCTAACATATTATTATATTTACCTAAAATTTGAAAACTGGCTATTCATATCGAATGTATTTTGGGGCAGCATTGCACTTGTTCATCCTTTTGTTTAATACTAACAAGGATGTTCAAGCAAATGGCTTTCCTAAAACAGCCATACAATTTACAGAAAATTTAGGTCAGTGGGATAAAAATGTTTTATTTAAAGCAGACGTTCCCATTGGTAATATTTTTATAGAGAACAATACCCTAACCTATCTATTCATTGATAAAGAAGCCGCTCACAAAAGGCAGCATGGTGAAAATATTGATAAGGTTAAATTTCATTCGGTAAAGGTTCACTTTGAAGGAGCCAACCCAAATCCGAAGGTTTTAAAAGATTATAAAAGTCCAGAATATTATAACTTTTTTGTGGGCGATGCATCTAAATGGAGAAGCAATGTATATGCTTATAAAAAAATAACCTTAACTCAAATTTATCCTGGAATTGATTTGGAGATTTTAACTCAGGAAGATGGAATTAAGATAAATTTTATAGCTCAACCTGGTGCTGATATTAGCAAAATAAAATTACGCTATGAAGGCGCTAACAAGGTGTTTTTAAAGGAGAACGGACTACATATAGAAACCTCTTTAGGAGAAATTGTGGAAGAGAATCCTGTGAGCTTCCAAACTGTTAATGAGGTTCAAGAAGTAATTGCCACACAATATATTTTAAGTGGTAATTTGGTTCAATTTAAACCTTCTAAATATAATCCTTCTTACCCAATTGTTATTGACCCTGCAGTGATTTTTGGGACATATATGGGAAGTCCGGCAGATAATTTTGGTTTTGCAGCAAGCTATGATAAATATGGAAATGCCTATGGAGCAGGCACAGTTTATGCAGCAAACTTCCCATATACTGCTGGTGCATTTGATGTAAGTTTTAATGGCGGAAGTGGCGTAGATGGAGAATATGCTAGGGATATCTTTTTGGCGAAGTTTAATCCTAATGGAAGTAGTTTATTATTCGGAACTTTTTTGGGTGGATCAGACAATGAACAACCACATAGTATAACTGTAGCATCAGATTCTATTAATACATCCAACGATATTATTGTATTTGGCACAACCAACTCGGTTAACTTCCCTGTGACCAATAGTTCCTATGATAAAACACATAATGGCAATTCAGATTTGTTTGTACTTAGGTTAAATGCTGCTGGAAACAACTTGATAGCCTCTACTTATATTGGAGGTTCAGAAGACGATGGTATAAATGGCGACGCACACAGAGGCTTTGTAATGCAATCTCATCAGTTGCCTTATAATTATGCTGATTGGTTTAGGGGCGAAGTGATATTAGATTTTGCAGGTAATATCTATGTCTCTACTTGTACTAAATCGAAGCAGAACCAAGGGATTCCGCTTATTAATGCCTCTCAATCTAGTTTTGGAGGTGGCGTTCAGGATGGATATTTTTTGAAGTTAAATGGAATGTTAAGCAATATTTTGTTTAGTACATTTATTGGAGGCACTGGAGATGAATCTGTGCATTCTGTTTGCGTAAATAATTTAAATGAACCCATTATTGGAGGCGGTACAACCAGTGGTAACCTTCAGTTTGGAACAAGTTCATTTCCTTATGGTGGTGGAGTAGATGGATTTATTGGTAAATATTCTAGCAGTGGGGTTAAGCAGAGAGTTATTTATGTAGGCACAGGAGCCTATGACCAAGCTTTTTTTGTGCAAACAGATGCCCAGAATAATATTTATACCATGGGACAAACAAGTGGTAGCTTTACCATGAGTGCAGGTGTTTATGGTGTTGCTAATGCGAAACAATTTGTAAGGAAATACAATAGTAGTTTAACAACTTTGTTATTAACAACCACCTTTGGAAAAGGAAGCAGTATAATGCCTTGTTTATCTCCTTCTGCCTTCCTGGTTGATATTTGTGGAAGGGTTTATGTGAGTGGATGGGGAGGTGGTACAAACAATTCTTACCACAATGGAATGGATCATGTTTTTGGCATGCCTGTAACCTCCGATGCATTTCAAAAAACTTCTGATGGGTCTGATTTTTACCTCATGGTTTTGGCTCCCGATTTTAAAGAATTACTATACGCTAGTTTCTATGGAGGTAGTCAAAGTCAAGAACATGTTGATGGTGGAACCAGCCATTTTGATAAATCGGGGGTGGTTTACCAAGCAGTATGTGCAGGATGTGGAGGCTTAAGCGATTTCCCAACCACTCCTACTGCTTATTCCCGACTTAATCCGGGTAAGAGAGCTTATGATACCAACCAAGGAGGATGTAATTTAGGCTTGTTTAAATTTGACATGAGAACCTATGTAAGTCCGCCTTTGTTTAAAGATACTGTATTGATCGTTTACGCTGGTAAGAACCTCAATTATCCGTTTAAAATTACAGATGCAGGTGGAGATAAAATGACCGCTGTTTTTGAATCGGATATACTCACTCGTGCTATAAGTCCGGCCAAGATTAATATAAGCAAAGATATACCGGGATTAATTGAAGGTGAACTTGATTGGACATCGCTATGTACAGATTTTGGTTCAGACACATTCTATATTCATGTTACGATAAACGATGCTGCTTGTCCAATACCTAACGAGGTGAAAGGCGTTATAAAAATTGTTTTGATTTCTGACCCCATTGAGCCGCCATACCCAAATTGTGTGAAGGTTTTAGATGATAAAACCTTGCAAGTAAATTTTATAAGCATCACCCCAAATTCCGACTTCTTAAACTATCAAATTTATAGGTCGGTAAATGGAAGTAAAATGGCCTTATTAGATTCATTAAATAATATGATGGCCAATAATTTTATGGATGTTAATGCGCCATTGAATTTAGATTTGAACTATTGCTATCAAATGCAAAGCCTTAACAGTTGTAGGTTGGCGGGCGATACTTCTAGGTTGATATGCAGTTTATATAAAGGAGATAGTTTGGATGCCAATAGTTTTTTGGGATTAAATACCGAGTATTTTGTATTGCATGCCTATGATACTTTTAGCGGCAGTTATTTTGTGAATGCGAAGGATCCATTAGACTCAGTTTTTATAAAATTAGGAGGAAATATTATTGGGAAACCACAAGTGACAACTAGCTATAAAGATGGGGTTGGTTTAGGTTTTGCGGGTTTAAAATGGATACCTACCTGCAGTGAAATTGGTTCAGACACTATTGAATTTATTGTACAAGTAAGAGATAACAGTTGTCCTCATTTTAGACAAGGATTTAAAACCATAAAATTTATTGTAATACCCCAAGAACCTGCTATGGTAGGAAATGCGTATTGTCCTAAGAAGTTGAGTCAGGATTCTATACTGGTTGAATGGAGCGTTTTAAATAAGAAACCGCTCACTCAGTTTTTGTATTTGTTAAGAATTGAAAATGGGGTACCTAGTAAGATTGCAACTTTTAATGATTTAAGCACCACTTATTTTGTAGATAATTATTTGGTTAATCCAAGCAATAAAGTATGTTATTCTTTAACCACAAGTGACTATTGCAACTATTTTGGAGATACAAGTACGGCATCTTGCTTAAAGGGAACTTTAACGTTTGCACCCAACCTCGAGATTTATAACGCAACCGTGGTAAATGACAAATCGATACAGTTGGTTTATGAGAGTGCAGAGCAAGACAGTTTTTGGCGTTATGAGATATGGAAACGTAAAGGAAGGTTTAGTTCAAGCTTTGAAATGGTTGATGAGAAGCGGGTGCTTACAGATACTGTTTTTAATGATGAAGATGTGGATGTAGATGAAGCAAGTTATTGTTATAGATTGGTAAATGTAGACTTATGTGGCAATACCAGTGTAAACAATAAAGAAGCTTGCACTATATTATTACAAGGCAATGCTGAGCCTTTTGTAAATAAGGTGAATTGGCTTCCATACGATTATTGGAGTTTAGGAATTAACAGGTACGAGTTATTAAAAACAGAACCAGGGATCTACCAAGAGTCGACCCTATTTACCAAAACTGAAAAACCATTGATGTTTAATGACGGTCAATTGAATTATGATAATGGCCTATACCAATATACAGTATTGGCGTACGAGAATATATTTGGAAACAATCAAACCAGTAAATCTAATACCATTGATTTGGTTCAGAGCCCCATTGTTTATTGTCCAAACGCCTACACTAAAAATGGTGATGGTTTAAATGATGAGTTTAAGACATTGCCTGTATTTGTGAAAGACTTTCAGTTACAGATCTACAATAGATGGGGAGAAAGAATATTTGAAACCAAGGACAAGAAGCAAGGATTTGACGGGAAGGTAGATGGGAATGAGATTATGGCTGATGTGTATTTTTACATTGTAAACTATACTGGCTGGGATCAATCTAAGCACACTTTAAAAGGCAATTTCACTGTATTAAGATAGCTTATTTTTCCCATTGCAAGGTTTCTATTAGCTTAAGCATATCTGTCTTTATAAACTTAAGTACAGGTGCAATAGAATCTTGGTTTGTTTTGCCATTAAAGTATAAAGAGCCTCTAAGGAAGTGGCTAGTACTATCTGTTACATAAAACTGGGCATTGGTGGCAGTACTTCCATCTAGCTCATAAAATATGCCTTGAACTTGATTGGTGTTTATGTAATTTTCAACAATTTGGTCGGCCTTCATTACATGTTTAAAAACCATTTCTCGGGAGTCGTTAAGCAATTTAAAGAGGTCCTTTCTATCTTTCACTTTCCTGTAACTTAAATGTAAAGTAGCCCCAAAAGGCTTGTAATAAACATTGTACCAGCATTCTTCCGCCGCAGGATATGGATCTGGTTTTACTTCTGCATAAGCAGGTAAATCGAAACTATAATTACAGTTTTCTAAAGTAAATCTAGCGTATGATTTTTGAGGCAAATCAATTCTTTGAAAACCTCTTTCCCTTGGGGTTGTTTGTTGGTCATCGCTGCAAGCAAAGATGAGAGATAGTAATAAAAGAAGTGAAATTTTTTGCATGATTAAATACTTGGTTCAAAACTAACTTTTACCCTTTTAATTCTTCTGGTATCTACAGATTCTATTTTAAACGTGTATCTATCAAACTTTATTTCCTGACCCAATTTGGGTAAGTGGGCATTAAGCTCAAGGAGCATCCCTCCTAGTGTTTCGGCATCATTGCGTATGTCTTCAAAATCATTGGCATCTATCTCCATGTATTTACACATATCGTTGATGAGCATCTTTCCTTCAAAAATAAAAGTATGGTCGTTAATGCGCGTGTAAACATGTTCATCCTCATCAAATTCATCCTGAATTTCGCCAAAAATCTCTTCTACAATATCTTCCATACTCACCAAGCCACTGGTACCACCAAACTCATCAACCACAACAGCTAGGTGCATTCTTTTAGATTGAAACTCCTTAAGTAGGTCATCAATTTTTTTACTCTCAGGCACAAAGTAGGCAGGTCTTAACAATTTTTGCCACTGAAAATTATCCGTATAATTTAGATAAGGAAGAAGATCTTTGGTAAAAAGTATCCCTTTTATCTGGTCCAAATTATCTTGAAAAACAGGCACCCTACTGTAACCCGAATCTACAATTTGAATCATGAGTTGCCTAAAATCAGTATCTAAATCAACGCCCACCACATCTGGTCGCTGCCTCATGATTTGCTTTACATTGGTATTGCCAAAATTTACCACCCCTTTTAAAATGTTTTTTTCTTGTTTGGGAGCGTCTTTTTCGGAAGTAATTTCGATGGCATGTGTAAGCTCATCAACAGAAAAAATATGACCTTTTTTGGTAATTCTCTTATCTATTATGGTTGTACTTTGTTCTAGCAAATACACTAGAGGTTGAAATAATTTGTAAGTGTAATAAAGAGGCACTGCAAGGAGATGGGAAACTTTAACATTGTTTTGAAAAGAATACACTTTAGGAATAACCTCCCCAAAAAGCACCAACATAAAAGTAACAAGCACCACTTCCACCAAAAAACCAATAAAAGGGAAGGCAGAAAAATTAAAGATAGCAGCAAAAAGCAAGGTAGAAACCAATACCATGGCAATGTTTACAAAAGTATTTGCAATGAGAATGGTTGCTAAGAGTCTCTTGGGATAACGCAATAAGAAGTTTATGGCATTGGCTCTTGGGCCAGGAACCTCTATTAACTCTTGTAACTGGGCTTTAGACAAAGAGAATAATGCGTTTTCCGAGCCAGAAAAGGCTGCAGATAAAACAACAAAAACAACGATAAATAAAATATAAAAGAGAATACTTAATGAATCTGAGGTGCTAAGAGCAGCATTGAAAATCTGTAAATAGATACTACCCGGAGGAGGTTCGCCCATATGGTTTTAAACTTAATAAAGAGCAAAGATAATGATTATGAGCTAAAAATGGAAAATTCTAGCAAACAGATTGTCCACTTTTCAACAATCTTACTCTGCAGGTATTTCACTATGAGGCTTAAAATCAGCAGGTTTATTATTGGTGAGCAATTGAATTTGGCTCGCCTTAATCACCTTTCGTTTTTGTTCAAGCCCTTGCTTATCGCGGTAATTTTCGGTTTTAATTTTGCCCTCCACAAAAACCTGTGTCCCCTTAATCAGCATAGATTTCAACTTTAACTGGTCGACCAATTTGGCCAAAGAATCCCAAACCACCACCTGATGCCATTCAGTTTCTACCCTTGTTTCGCCATTTTTATCGGTAAAGCTCTCGTGCGTAGCCATTGAAAACTGAGCCACTACGCGGTTACTTTCAAGGTATTTCACTGTAGGATCTTGCCCCAAATTTCCAATCAACATCACCTTATTTAGACTCATGATACAAATTTACGGAATTAAAAAACTTTTCCATCAACCTAGCAATAGGTAATTTTTTAAACTCCTCCAAATTGTACCAAGTAGCGCCAATGGCAGCCTTATCCTTTGCAGCGAGTTCAATCTCAAAAAACTTGGCCTCAATATGTTGGTGAGTTAAAATATGTTTGGTTTCAAAAAGCAGTTTAGGCAATTTTTTCGGTCTGAACCAATTCGCCGTTGCTAGGTATTTTTCAGCATTTTCGATAACAAAAGGTTCAGAGGTTTCTATTAGAGGCAATTCAAAAAGATTTTGCCAAATATCGCCCTTAGCCCGCTGTATAAAAGCTATTTTGTTATTGGCTTTGATGAAGAAATAATTGAAATGACGCGTTTTTGGCGCATTTTTCTTGATTTTTACAGGGAACAAATGTTGCGTACCTGTAAGATTGGCCTTGCAAGTTGCTTGTAGCGGACAATCGCCGCAATTAGGTTTAGATGGGGTGCAGATTAATGAGCCTAGCTCCATCATGGCCTGATTGTGTATGGCAGGCATTTTTTTATTTAGGAATTTAGCGGCAAGCTCCTCAAATATTTTTTTGCCTGCAGTACTGTTAATAGGCTCTGCTTGGGCATAATAACGAGAGATAACCCTAAACACGTTACCATCTAAAACCGCCACAGCCTCATTAAAAGCAAAGCTAGCAATAGCCGCGGCCGTGTACGGCCCAATTCCTTTGAGTTGGATCAGACCGAGATAGGAATTTGGAAATTGGCCTTGATAATTTTTCGTTACCAATTGAGCCGTATGGTGCATATTTCTGGCCCGGCTATAATAACCCAAGCCCTGCCATAATTTAAGAATTTGCTCTTGGTTTGCCTGAGCCAACATTTCTACACGTGGATAAACTTGTGCAAACTTTAGAAAATAGGGCATACCTTGCGCCACCCTGGTTTGTTGCAAAATAACCTCCGAAAGCCATATGATATATGGGTCTTGCGTATTTCGCCAAGGCAAATCTCGCTTATGGATTTGGTACCATTGAACCAGAAGATTTTGTGGAATCATTTAATGTTTGCAATAAAAATGAATTATTTTATAAAAAAAACACCTTTTTTCAGTTCTAATACATACATTTGCAACCCCTTACGAATGAGATAAGTACAAAAAAGGTAAAAAAAATTCAATCATATAATACAGATTAACAATGACTAAAGCAGAAATTATCCAAGAGATTTCACTTAAAACAGGTGTAGAGAAAAATCAAGTGCAAGAGGTAGTAGAATCATTTTTCAAAGTTGTGCGCAACAACATGACAGAAGGAAAAAATGTGTATTTCCGTGGATTTGGTTCATTTATTATTAAGAGACGTGCTAAGAAGATTGCTCGCAATATTTCGAAAAATACTGCTATGGTAATTGATGAGCATTATATTCCTTCGTTTAAGCCAGCAAAAACTTTTGTTGAAAAAATCAAGAAAAGTGAAGTAGTAAAAACTACAGCAGCTAAGAGAGAAGCAGAAGCTAAGCAAGCCTTAAAAGAAGCTTAATGCAATTTAACAAAGCACAAATAATCATTGTAGCGGTGCTATTGAGCATGGTTGGCCTATTGGTTTATTTAAACTATAAGTCGAGCACGCCAGATGTATTGCCAACAGCTTCTACTGCTGCAAATCAGCCGGTACGCAGCTTTGATTTCAATGATTATTTGGCTAGTTTAAAAGATTCTATTACAACAGCTGCTTGGGAAGATATTAGTGCCAAAACAGATTTGGCCAGTAACCCAGAAGCTAAAATTTATGAGATTGCCGACCTATCAACAACCTGGGATTCTTTAGGGTTTAAATTAGTTGGCGCACATTATTTTAGCAAAGTAGCTGAGAAAATCAACGATGAAAATTCTTGGTACAATGCAGGTTTCAGGTTTTATGAATTTGCCGCAATGTGCGAAGATACTGCCATGCAGATATATGCTTCGAGGGAAGCCATAAAAGCATTTGAAAAGGTGGCAGCATTGAACGAGAACAACTTAGAGGCCAAGAATGCATTAGCAATTTGCTATATCCAAAACGACCTCGACATTATGAAAGGTGTTCAAATGGCTAAGGATGTAACACGTAGGGATTCAAACAATATTGAAGCTAATTATACATTGGGTATGCTGTCTATGCGCAGCAATCAAATGGATAAGGCAGCTGCTAGGTTTGAGACTTTGGTTCGCATTCAACCCATGAATCCCGAATTCCACTATTACTTGGGCGAAACATACAGTCAGCTAGGTAAGAAAATGGAAGCAATTAAAGCATTTGAAACTTTTAAAGGCCTAGTGCCAGATGAAGAAGCAAAGAAAAATATAGAGATTACTATTAATAACCTTAAAAATTCCAATTAACATGCCAAGCGGTAAAAAAAGAAAGCGTCATAAAATCGCAACCCACAAACGCAAAAAACGTCTTCGTAAGAACAGACATAAGAAGAAGTAGTTTTTAACGAAAAAAGAAGTAAGTTTAAGTTCCTTACTTCTTTTTTCTATGCAGTTTCTCTTAAGTTATTTATGATTACCCTCCCCAAAATTGCAACAGCAAAAAGCTGATTGCCTAACAAATTATTGCAGTGAATTACGAATTAATAATAAATTCAAACCCTTCGGGAGGGGTTGATATTGCTATTCTTAAGGATAAGAAGTTAATAGAACTTCATCATGAAAAGGTAGACGATAATTACCAAGTTGGAGATGTATATTTAGGTACAGTTGGTAAAGTTATGCCCGGTTTAAACGCGGCATTTGTAGATGTAGGCCACGAAAAAGATGCCTTTTTACATTACCTCGATTTAGGTCCCCAATTTCAATCAACCCAAAAATTTAGCAGAATGCTAAGGGCAAGTAGGCCCAAAGATTTTGGAATTAAACAAGAACACCTTGAATCTGATATTAACAAAGGTGGTAAGATTACAGAACTCTTTAAAAGAAGCCAGCAAGTACTGGTTCAAATAAGCAAAGAACCCATTTCTAACAAAGGTCCGAGGTTAACAGCCGAACTTTCTCTTGCAGGAAGATTTTTGGTGATGATGCCTTTTGATAATAGTGTTTCTATTTCTAAGAAAATTGTTAAGCAAGACGAACGTCGCAGGTTAAAAGAGGCAGTAAACGCGATTAGGCCAGAAAACTTTGGTGTAATTATAAGAACCAATGCTGAAGGTGAAAGTCAGGAAGATTTGCAAGCCGACCTGAAAGACTTGATGGGCAAGTGGGACGATTTGTGCAAGCAATTAAGAGATGCCACTCCTCCCCAAAAAGTTTTAGGTGAAAACGATAGAACCCTAACCATGGTAAGGGATTTGGTGAATGAGACATATACCAATATACAGGTAAATGACAACTTTTTATACACTAAAATCAAATCATATCTCAAAAGTAAATCGCCCGAATTAGAGAATATTGTTAAGCTGTATGCTGGCAAGCTACCCATTTTTGAGCATTTTGGAATTGAGAAACAGATTAAAACCAGTTTTGGCAAGGAAGTAAATTTCATGGGAGGTTCTTACCTCATCATTGAACATACTGAGGCCTTACATGTAATAGATGTTAACAGTGGGAACACCTCTGGTAAAGGTGAAAACCAGGAAGAGAATGCCTTAAAGGTAAATATGGAGGCGGTTGATGAAATTGCCCGTCAGTTACGCCTTAGGGATCTTGGTGGTATTATTGTTATTGACTTAATTGACTTAAAAACCGCTGGAAACAGAAAGCTGGTTTATGAGAAATTAAAGGAGGTAATGAAGACCGATAGAGCCAAGCACAAGATTCTTCCAATGAGTCCGTTTGGCTTAATTCAAATTACCCGCCAGCGCGTGAGGCCAGAAATGGCTGTGGTAACCAATGAAAAATGTCCGACCTGCCTTGGCAGTGGTGAAATTCAATCGAGCGTTAGTATTGTAGATGATATAGAAAGTCACATCAAATATTTAATAGAGAATCTACATTTAAAAGGATTTACCATTGAAGTACATCCGTTTTTGGCGGCATTTCTTAAAGATGGTTGGTTTAAATCGCCACGTTTTAGGTGGTGGAAAGCTTATAGGCAGTGGATTAAAGTAATGCCAAATCAAAGTATGCATTTAATAGATTATAAGTTTATGAATGCAAAGGGAGAGGAAGTTATTATCTAGGATTGACAAACAAGTCAACATATTCTCAACTTATTAAGGAAGAAGCTAGGCGACTTGGGTTTTCGTTTTGCGGCATTTCAAAAGCTGAATTTTTAGAGAAGGAGGCTCCGCGCCTAGAGCAGTGGTTAAAAGAAGGAAGGCATGGAAAGATGCAGTACATGGAAAACCATTTTGACAAGCGACTAGACCCTACCCTTTTGGTTGAAGGCTCCAAATCTGTTATCAGTTTATTGTACAACTACCATAACCCAGAAGCGGCGCTTGGTTCGGACCGAATAAAAATTTCTCAATATGCATTTGGGGAGGATTACCATGTGGTTGTGAAGGACAAATTGCAGGAATTGATGCAATTTATTTGGACGGAGATTGGTGAGGTTTCTGGAAGGGTGTTTGTGGATTCTGCGCCAGTGATGGAAAAGGCTTGGGCCATAAAAAGTGGTTTAGGTTGGCTTGGGAAAAATGGCAATTTAATTAATAAGCAAGCTGGGAGTTATTTTTTTGTAAGTGAGCTCATTTTGGATTTAGATTTGGAATACGACCACGCGCAAACAGATCATTGTGGAAGTTGCACAGCTTGCCTAGATGCTTGTCCAACCGGCGCATTATACGAACCCCACAAGGTTGATGGCAGCATGTGCATCAGCTATTTTACCATTGAATTAAAAGACGCAATTCCTCAGGAAATGAAGGGAAAATTTGAGGATTGGGTGTTTGGTTGTGATGTTTGCATGGAAGTTTGCCCATGGAATAGATTTGCCAAGAAGCACAGTGAGCCTCGGTTTGAACCGAACCCAATGTTGAAAGAAATGAGTATTTTGGATTGGACAGATATTAGCGAGGAAGTTTTTTCAAAACTTTTTAAAAAATCGCCAATTAAACGAACTAAATACAACGGATTGAGGAGAAACATTGACTTTATTATAAATTAGCTAAATGAAAATCCATTTAAAGCATTTGATTTTAATGATGATTGTGCCATTTTATATGCAGGCGCAGCGGATTTATGAGCCCAGTTTCGGCATGATTTTGAATGGTAATTTCACTACCATACACTCACAACACGAGAATTTTGTAGGTAGAGGATTGGGTAGTATTGCAGCCTATTTTCAGAGTCCGATTACGCCATACCATACCAATAGGTATTTAAATAGATTAGATTATACGGCAGAATTGGGAGCTGCCTGGTTGGGATTTAGGGATTTTAATACCGATAAACGTTTTCAGAGCAATTTTATTGATTTGAGCGTCTATTTAAATTATGTTCCAGATAGAATGTCGGATGATCTTAGGCTATTTGTTGGAGTTAGACCCTCCTATTTAACCTTCACCCAAACCAGTGTTTTAGACTTTGGGGTTTATAAAGATGTAAGTCAGGATTCACAAAACCTAAATACCCGTGGCGATATTGATTTTAGTGGAGTGGTTGGACTTACTATAAACATGGGCAGTGTGGCCAGTTTAGAACTTAAGTATGTGCATAGTTTTACCAATGCAACTACAGCTACAACTTTTAAGGGAAGACCAAGTGCTTTTGAGATTGGCGTTAGGTTGAGTGCTTTAAGGTTAAGAGATAAAATTGTGAGTGACGAAGGAGCACTGGTGAAGGATTTAAACAAGCGTGCACAAGGAACACTCTTATTTATGCTAGAGGAACCTGATGAAAAATTGATTAATGCGTTGGTGATGGAAAAGCGTGTGGAGGATGCCAATTTTGTAAGGAAATTGCAAAATCAAACTAACCTAAATATCATTAAGGAAATGCGCGCCAATTTTGATTTTTGTAAAGTAGAATTCTTTATGAACAGCAAAGCTCATCAGGTTAGTAGAGGTAATTTTGAAGGAGTTTTTGTGGACGACAATTTAAACAGCAAAGAAGGAGTAACATTTGACACTGCTAATTACTTTATAGGTTCTTTTGTGGAGGATGTATCTGAGTATACAAGAAAGCCCGACTATGGGTTGTATTTGTACGACAAGAACTTTGTTCAATTGAAAAAACCTTATAATACCTCATCTAATAATTTGGGTATTTATGTAGGTGGAGATCCTATGAATTATTTCAGAAGGGTAAAGACTTCGGGATATTTTCCTGAAGATTTTAGGAAAGTAATTAAGAAGGTAAATGGCAAATTGCAGGTTGGACGAATACCTGTTTCTAGTTAATGTCGCGTAAGCTGCATCGCGCTATTTAATTGCCTTTATTGGCTGTAAACATATTTAGCTAAGCAAAAAAAAGGCCTTGTATAAAAATATACAAGGCCTTTTTATTATAATAAAATGCTTAGTAGTTATTCAGCATCATTGGCATAATTAACATCAAAATATCTTCATCTGCATCTTGGTTGGCTGGCACAATAACGCCTGCACGATTAGGCTGAGATAATTCCAAAACAACCTGCGGTGCATCCATGGTATTTAACATTTCTAACAAGTATTTAGAATTGAAACCAATCTCCATGTCCTCACCATCGTAAGAGCAAGTAAGTTTCTCTTGCGACTCATTTTCAAAATCAATGTCCTCTGCACTAATGGTAAGTTCGCTACCCACCATTTTTAATCGAATTTGATGTGTAGTTTTGTTTGAGGTAATAGAAACACGTTTAACAGCCATTAAGAACTCACCTCTATCGATGGTTAGTTTATTAGGGTTTTCTGTAGGAATAACGGCTCTATAATCAGGATATTTTTCGTCTATTAAACGACAGATTAAATTCACATCTCCTATTTGAAAATAGGCGTTTTGTCTATTGAAATTCACCTTTACTTGAGTTTCATCGTTAGGCAAACATGATTTCAAAAGGTTCAATGCTTTTTTAGGGAGGATTAAAGCCTCTTCTGTTCCTGGCTTCACATCGTTGCGTGTAAACCTAACCAAACGGTTTGCATCTGTAGCAACGAAAGTGATATTGTTTTTAAATAATTGCAAATACACTCCAGTTAAGTTAAGTCTTAACTCATCTGAGCTAGTTGCAAATACCGATTTACTAATGGCTTTTTGGAGAATTTTTGCACCAATTTCGAAGGAGTTCTCGCCTTCTACTTCTGGGGTTTTAGGGAACTCATCGCCTTTTTGTGCAGTAAGTTTAAAACGGCCACTTTCGTATTTAATTTCTACCGAGCCCTTTTCTTCATTAATAGAGAAGGCCAATGGCTGATCCGATAATGTTTTTAATAACTCCAAAGTGGTTTTAGAAGGAATGGCAATAGAGACATCCTCCTTAGCATCCACCTTGATACTTGTGCTCATGGTGGTTTCTAAATCGGTAGAATGAATAGTTAATACACCATCCTTAATATCGAATAAGAAATTATTCAAAATTGGAATAATTGGTTTTGCAACTACCACCCCATCTATGTATGACAAGTGGCGCAACAATACACTGCTATTTACAATAAACTTCATCGTTATTATATATTAATTTTTTTTCGGTTCGAACCAAAAAGAAATGAAATAATGCCATTTCCTCTTGCAAACAAAAATAAAGTGATGGCAACTAGTAGCAAAAACAAGTTATGCACAAAAACCACTTAAAATTGTAGTAAAACGTGCATTAATTTTCTTGGCGACCAATCATTTTTTCTGGCAAAGAAGTTGGAAAGGCGATTAAGTCTGTTGAATCTGGATTATTTATAGGCTTAGATTGAAAATCTGGCTGTCCGGCATTTACCCAGGCGGTATACCAAAATGAAGCCACGCAGAGTATTGCAGCCGACATTCTTCTTTCTACCATTCCATCTAGTTGTTTATGGTAGGATTCAGAAAAATTAGGACTGTACACCTTTTGCAATTGATTGCCTTTTGCTTCATAGGAATACTTTTGATTTTCTGGAAAACTTTTGTGGAGTAATTTTTCAAAGAGAAAAACAGAATCCAATCCTGCAAAACTTCCTTCCACAGCATCCCATGCTGCATCGAGGGGCTTATGAAGATAAACAGCTTTACCTACAAAAAAATCGTAATTCTGGGAGAATAGTTCTGGGAGTCTAGACTCATAAAAACCATGAATGCCATGTTGATTGGTCTGCTGTCCGTTATAATTTGAAGTGGTATGCAAAGGCACATGAGCATCGCCAATATAATGTCCAATTTCTGCTGCGTACTTAAGAATTCTAGGGGTATTATTTTCTTGGAAGGCCTGGGTTAAATTTCTGAGCATCCATTGAATATTCCAGGGTACAATTCCATAAGTATGTAAAGTATCTTTGGTGTATTTTTCCATGGCTTTTTGGTAAGACCTTGGCAGGGTATCGAAAGGCAATGCACGTTCATAATAATCCATATCGATATAATGTTTAACGCCCTCCCCTTCTACTAGGTACCTGCGTTTATCTGGGTCTACTGCATGCTCGCTTATAAAATCTATATGAGATTTAAAGTAGCCAAACATTTCTGGAGGCAGGCAATAAACGGCTAATCTGTTTATTTTTTGATGGGCAAAGAAGCCCCAAGAAGATGCTTGTTTGGAAACAAAAAGTTGAACCATCAAAAGCAAAATTAATTTAGCTTTTGGGGCATTGAATTTAGGTAGGAAAGTTTGGGTAAAATGAATGTGTTTCATAGCAGTTCAAAGCTCTGCTATTCCATTCTTATATCCATGTTCGTTTTGACAACTAAATCCAGAAAACCCGATTTAATATTGGTTCAGACCGAAATGCTTTGAAATTAACTTGCTTCTTCCATTCTTATTTTACGCCCTTTTAGCTTTTCTTCTTTCACCAAAATAAGGGTTGCTTTAAGCTTGTTGGCTTTGATGGCGGCGTATGCAGTATGGTCTAAAACCTCAATAATTCCTAGTTCATCCTTGCTTAATTTGCCTTTTTGTAGCAGCATACCCACGATGTCCATTTTGTTTATTTTGTCTTTTTTACCGGCCTTAATAAAGAGTGTTTTCCAATGTGGAGGCTCTGGTAATTGGAAGCTGTTGGGCAATTGAAGCACCTCTGGTTCTGTATCTAAAAAGGGTGGCAAATGGTCTTGTTCATCTAATAGAAAAATTGCGGTTCCATTGGCGTTCATTCTAGCGGTTCGGCCATTTCTGTGAATCATGGCATCTTCTTTAAGTGGCAATTGGTAATGAACCACTACATCTATTTCTGGTATGTCTAAACCGCGAGAGGCAAGGTCAGTGGTAATTAAAATGCGAGTTGTTCCGTTCCTTAATTTAATAAGCGTTTTTTCTCTATCAATTTGCTCTAATCCGCCATGATAAAATCCATGTGCAATTTTGTGCTTAAAAAGCTGGTCGCTTATTCTATTTACGGCATCTCTGTGGTTACAAAAAACAATGGCAGATTTATCTTGGAGCGAACCTAAAAGTAGCATTAGAGCTTCTAACTTATCATCGCCAATAACTCTTACATATTGGAGCTTAAGACTACTCAATGGTTGCTGAATTCCTTTGGTAAAATCGAGTAAATTTGGCTTGTTAATTTTTACAAAATTGGGTATTTCTTGAATGGCTGTTGCAGAAGTAAGCACACGCTTTTGAAGGTGTTTTAGCTGCTGAATGATAAAGCTCATTTCCTCTTGAAAACCGGCCTCTAGCGACTTATCAAATTCATCTAAAATCAAGTATTGAGTTTGACTTACATCTATGTTTTGATTTCTGATATGGTAGGCAATTCTACCTGGAGTTCCCACTAAAACTGCAGGTGTTTCTGATAAGTTATTTTCTTCGATGCGAACCGAATGTCCGCCATAACAACAATTGATTTTATGGCTTGAACCCATTTTCTTAAAGACCATTTCAATTTGCAAGGCAAGTTCGCGTGTTGGCACAATAATCATTGCTTGCAACAGTGCTTGAAGTTTAGGCTCATCTGCATTGCTTGGTTTATTTTGTTTGAGTTTGGCGACCAATGGAAGCAGAAATGCCAAGGTTTTACCGGAGCCTGTTGGAGAAATAAGGGTAATATCTTCTTTGTGTTTAAAAGCCTCTTGCATGGCAATTTGCATAGGATTAAGCTCAGTAATATTGAAATTGGCAAGAATGGCTGATTGTGACATTTGATATAGTTTATGGGTTGCAAGTTAGTTCTATCTAATGCAATTAACTAGGTGAGTAAATAATAAAACGGGTACATTTGCAGGTAGATTTCTTCTAGAGTAAGGTGTTTGAGTATTAAAAAAAAGAATTTAATAAGATGAGAATAGTATTAGTGATCATGTTGATTTGCTGCAGTATGTTAAGTTTTGCTCAAGAGATACCTAGCATGAAAGGTAAAAAAATGAGTGAGGTGATTAGTTATTTTGATTCGCATTCGATGATGTATAGTCAGGAAAAAAATGTTAAAAAAAATGAGCTTATTATGCGGGCATTGGTTGCTCAAAGCTTCTCAAAAGACAGCACCAAAGAAATCAATAAGTTGTTGATGTTAAAGTTTAATTCTGAGGAGGTCTGTTATTATTCTAATCATGTATTTGAGTCGAACAAGATCATTCGAATGAAGAATGCGCCAGCGGTGCCTACTTCAGAAAACTTATTGGTTCAGGCCGGCTCTAAGGGCGTTATGGCCAATGTATTTACTCTTTTAGGCACAGGAATAACCATAGGTGGAGCAGTAGGGAATAATTTAGGAACTATGTTATTGGGAGGTGCGTTTACACTCAGTGGTGTGATCATGAATATGGTTGCATGGCAGAAGGTTAAGCAATCTGGGGGGCAGATGGAAATTGAGAGAAAGCAAAGGGAGATAAAACCAAAGCCAGTAATTCCACAAATGAAGAATCCGCATATGAATGAAAATGGGGAATTTCAAATAAAGTAGCAGTTATTAAACACTTTAATTAAGGATGTTATTTTGGGCTTGCAATGGTTTTAACTGGTGATCTATATGAAGCATTTCGAGTAGGTCTATTTCAATGTTTCTGCTGATGGTAGTAATGGGCACATCATTGGCGCTGCCTTCAAAGGGATTTTCTGAGGTTTCACCAATTCTTTCTAGGGTGGTGAAAATCCAACCAGATAAGGCAGAAAAAGGGATGGTCATCCAAACATAATCATCACCTAAACGCACAAATTCTTGCAACATTCCAAAGGGGATTAGGGCAACAAAAATTTTGATAAACCAATTGTTTAAGCTTGCATATTGTCTGGGATAAGGAAAGTTTTTGATACGTTCGCTAGCACCTTGTTGATTGTATAATTCCATCAATACTTTTTCCAATTCCATATGTCGAAAGTCTTCTATTAAACCTTCTTGCAATAAGCCTCTCAAATACTCTGATTGCAGGGCAATAATTTGGGTAGCTTTATTCGATTTTGACATCACTATATCGTAGTCTCTTTGCGACAAATAGGGCATAATAGCATCACCAATTTTATTATCTTGTTCCTCTACCCTAAACCATCTATTGCGGTATTCTTTGTTATGAGGGAGGTTTATTGCTTCCCAAGTTTTGTTTTCTCGAAGTTGATACCTTAAAGCAGTTAACCAAGCTATATGTCGGTTATATAGTTGAAGATGGATTTTATTTAATTCCACCTCTGAAACTGGTTGTTTGGCATGTTGAGTGGTAACATAATCTTTAACCATTATCCCCCAGGTTCGACTAAAATTGGTAATAGCTCCCCATATTTTACGCGCTTCCCAGAGTCGGTCATAGGATGCATTATTTTTAAATCCACTAACAAAAGCCACCGCAGTGCCTAATAAAGCAATGGGTAACCAAGGCAGTAGGAGCCATTGCCATTTAAAATAATAAAAAAGAAAAGTTGGTATAGAATTAATTATGAGAAGCGTTAAAATATCTCTTCTGGTCCAAAGAATTACCTCTTTAAATGAATAACCTTTTCCAATATGCATAAATAGCTTGTTTGATAAATTTAATAAAATGGGAATATATTATTAATCATCATCTAATGATATAATGGGCAAGTAAAATTCAAGGGCAAAAGTGAGTTAAAACAAAAAAGTCGCTGAAATTCAGCGACTTTTTGTTAAGTACCCAGAGCCGGGGTCGAACCGGCACGAGGGTGAGCTCACTGGTGTTTGAGACCAGCGCGTCTACCAATTCCGCCATCTGGGCATAAGGCCCCTTTTGTTTGCACTTAAGGGGCTTTGTGGTCTCGACAGGATTCAAACCTGTAACCTTCTGATCCGTAGTCAGATGCTCTATTCAATTGAGCTACGAAACCCTTAGTGGGCTGCAAATGTAGGCAAACTCCCACAAAATACAAATTGGTATAGAAAAAAAACCAAACCCATCTGTATTCCAGAGACTAAAAAAACTACAAACGCTCTAAAGTTTCGTTGATAGCTGCAAAATTTGGCAAGTCGCCAGCACTTTCAAGTACTTCAGCATATTGAATTGTTCCATTTCCATCAACTACAAAAGCAGATCTTTTGCTCACTCCTTTAAGTCCAAGAATCCAGTTTTCGTAAATAGCTCCGTAAGCAGTAGAAGCTTCTTTATTAAAATCTGAAAGCAAAGTGAAATTTAGGTTTTGCAATTCTTTGAATTTAGCTAAAGTAAATGGAAGATCAACAGAGATGGCAACTACATCACATTTATCGTTGTGATACATAGAAATTGCATCTCGTACTGTACATAATTGAGTGGTACAAACACCGGTAAACGAGGCAGGGAAAAAGTGGATGATGAGGTTTTTTCCTGCGTAATTAGACAATGAAACTTCATTTTTGTCTGAATCAATTAACTTGAATGATGGGGCTTTATCGCCTGCTTTTAATGACATATTGTATTTGTTTTAAATGTTTAATATTTCTAATTAGAACCGAACTTTTACTCGATTGTTTTAAAGATATCTTTTTATTAATCTTAATTTATGGGTGTGTTTGCCTAAATTTTCATTGAAAATTCCATAGCTATCAAATACATCTCTTCTAACCATTCCAGAAGCATGGATAATTTCGCCTGGCTCTAGGATCATTCCAACGTGTGAAATTTTACCTGCCTCATTTTCAAAGAAAGCCAAGTCTCCCATCTTTGTTTCGTTCACAAAATCGACGGGCTCGCCTAATTCTGCTTGTTGGTAAGCATCTCTGGGCAGTTGAACTCCAGTAACTTTAAAAAGCAGTTGAGTAAATCCTGAACAATCTATGCCCCACATTGACCTTCCACCCCAAAGATAGGGTGCATTTAAAAACAGGGAAGCATAATTACCAATTTCATGAAATGGCAGGGAAATCATTTCATTGGGTGCCAGTTTAAGTTCGTAAGTATTGCTGTTAATTTCAAAGGTGGATCTAGAATCACTATATTTAAATTGATGAAGAATACTACCTGGCAATAAGTAATGGAAAGAATTGTTTAACTGATTTATGGCTAAGGTATATGGGAAATTTCTAAGCAACAACAGATCCTCAGAACATTCATTCCAATTAGATATTTGATTTTTGCTTAGCCAACCCAAATAATTTTCTGAGGTGGTATTAATTTTAACCCAATCCTCAACTTCCTCCATAACCTCATAAGTTTCACCAAAAAGCAATTGAGTTACCATTTCGCTGGTACTGCTTGGATGGGCACGTAACGGCATAATATTGAGCAAACAAATACCTTTCTGCATTTAACTGAAATTTTGATATGCAATTAAATTATTTTTTTGCATAATTTTGTTTAAATTATTCATAATGGCAAACACAATTGATTTAACCTACTTAAAAGAGATTTCTGGCGGAGACAATAGTTTCATTAAAGAGATGTTGGAATTATATGTAAATACTACTGCTACAGAAGCAATACTATTTAATGAATTACTTGCTAAACAAGATTATGAAGGAATTGGGCATTTGGCGCACAAAATGAAAGCCCCTATTCAAATGCTTGGAGCAAACGAATTGTTTAATATCATGAAGTCGCTAGAGCAATATGGCAAAGAGTCTAGTCATATAGCAGAAATGCCTGGTTTTATCAATAGAATTAGCACCTTAGTGGATGAGTCTATTGTAGAAATCAAAGAAATACTTGAGACATTATAACAACATTTTTTCTGCTTTAATCCTTAAAGAACATTCATTCTTATGGGATAATTTCATGAAATTTAACTAGCTCATTACAATTTAATTTTGGGTGACTGTTGTGTTTTATGGCGTCCAACTAATTAAGCTACTTTCATTGAATGTTATGCGGTTTGTTTGAACAAACACCAATAAAAGTGCAACTTTAAACGAGTAAAAAGTGGTTTTGAATGGGTGAACATGGACATGTATTTGTGGTAAATTAATCTTATTTTTGACAGCTAAATTGAGCAACATTGGCATTTCGAGACACAAAAAGTAAGATAATTATCAAAACTCCTGAGCAAATTGAGGGAATTAGACAAAGTAGCATCATAGCTGCCCAAACTTTAAAGATAGTAGAACCATTTGTTAAACCTGGTGTGAGTACCGATTTTTTGAATAAAATTTGTACAGATTACATGCTCTCCCAAAAAGCAAAACCTGCAACCTTAGGATATCATGGTTACCCTAAAGAAAGTTGTATTTCAGTAAATGATGTTATTTGTCACGGAATACCAGGAAAACATGAATTAAGAGAAGGGGATATTGTGAATGTAGATATTACCACCATTGTAAATGGATTTTTTGGGGATACATCCAAAACTTTTTTGGTGGGCAATGTAACTGAACATGCTAAAAAATTGGTAGAAGTAACAAAAGAATGCCTTGCCATTGGAATTAATCAATGTTTTTCTGGCAATTACCTCAACAATATTGGATTTGAAATTAATAAATATGCTACCTCATTTGGTTATAGCACCGTTTATGAATTTTGCGGGCATGGGGTAGGCATTAAATTCCATGAAGAGCCAGAAGTTTGCCATATAGCTGATAAAAATACTGGACCAATTTTACAGGCAGGTATGATTTTCACCATTGAACCCATGATTAATGCTGGCAAGGCAAGGGCAAAAGTGGACAAGAAAGACGGTTGGACAGCCCGAACAATTGATGGAAAGTTATCGGCACAATTTGAACATACTGTTTGTATTACGAAAGGAAAACCTTTTGTACTTACTGATGTTGACAATGAGTTTGAAATACCTGAATCTATATTTTAACAATTGACATATAAAAAATGAAATACTATAACCACAAAAAGAACTTCTTGGCCATTGAAAACGAGGAATTTTATGCATACGATTCCTCAAAGTATGTAATTCAGTCGGCACCCTATGAATATACTTCCTCCTATTTATCTGGCAGCAACAAAGGTCCAAACGCAATTATAAAAGCTTCACAGTTTGTTGAATTGTATGATGAGGAATTGGATCAAGAAAGTTATTTATTGGGAGGAATATGCACCTTAGCACCTATGGATTTTAAAGGGCTGGTTGATCAAAAAGCGGTTAAGCATATAGAAAAGCATACCAATCAATTGTTATCTGACAATAAGTTTCCAATAACCTTAGGAGCAGAGCATACGATCACTTTTGGGACGGTAAAGGCCGTTAAAAAATTTATACCGGATGTGCATGTTTTGCAGATTGATGCTCATAGTGATTTGAGGCAAGAATACCATGGCAACAAATACTCACATGCCTCGGTAATGGCTAGGGTTCACGATTTAGAAGTTCCATTAACACAAATTGGAATTAGAGCCCAATGCATTGAAGAAAGTCAATTAATAAAGTCGAGCGATAATATTCATACTTTTTACGCCCACCAAGTAAGGTCGAATCCAAATTGGGCAAAAGAAGCATTGAAAACACTTGGCGAGAACGTATACATTAGCATAGATGCTGATGGGTTTGATCCTAGTATAGTTCCTGCAGTTGGAACTGCAGAGCCCAATGGTTTGTTTTGGCATGAAACAGTAAGCTTCTTAAAAGAAGTATTTGCCAAAAGAAATGTTGTTGGATTTGATGTTGTTGAAATTGCTCCAATTAAAGGTAATATTTTAACTGAATTCACCATGGCCAAATTGGTGTATAAATTAATTGGTTTTCAAACCTTAAAATCCAGATAATTGTTTAATGAAGATATTTTTAGATAATGCAGCTACTACCCCTATGCATCCTGATGTAATTGAGGTAATGACCCAAATGATGAAGGAAGAATATGGCAATCCATCTTCTACACACTCTCATGGAAGGCTTGTAAGAACGCATGTTGAGGAAGCAAGAAAAAAAGTTGCAACCCTATTAAATTGCTCACCAGGCGAAATATTTTTTACGAGCGGAGGTACCGAAGCAGATAATATGGCCATTCGCAAATCGGTTCAGAACTTAGGAGTAAAAAACATTATCTCTTCACCCATAGAGCACCATGCCGTTAGCCATACCATTGAGGAATTAGCCCATCAAGGATTGGTAAAAAGTCACATGGTTAAATTAGATACTAAAGGACATGTAGACATTGAAAGTTTAGAAGAATTACTTCAACTCTATCCTAATTCGTTGGTATGTTTAATGCATGCGAACAATGAAATTGGAAATATGATTGACATTGTAGAAATTGGCGAACTCTGTCGTAAATATGGAGCATTCTTCCAATGCGACACAGTGCAAACCATGGGGCATTTTGCTTTTGATTTAAGTAAAACACATGTGCATTTCTTGGCATGTGGTGCACATAAGTTTAATGGTCCCAAAGGTGTTGGATTTATCTACATTCACCATAGTGCTCAGATTACGCCGATGATTACAGGAGGCTCTCAAGAAAGAAATATGAGAGGCGGAACCGAAAATGTCTATGGCATAGTAGGTTTAGCAAAAGCCTTAGAAATTTCATGCCAAAATTTGGATCAAGACAAGGCCCATATTATGAGCTTGAAAAACTATATGATGGAGCAATTGAAGAAAAACATTGAAGGCGTAATGTTCAATGGAGATGTTGAAGGAAGGTCGTTATACACAGTATTAAATGTGAACTTCCCTCCTACACCCATTGCCGAAATGTTGTTATTTAAATTGGACATTGCCGGTATTTCAGCCTCAGGAGGCAGTGCATGCTCCTCTGGTTCAAGTATTGGTTCGCATGTATTAGCAGAATTGCAAATTGAAGCAGGTAGACCCAGTGTAAGGTTTTCATTTGGCAAGCAAAACACAAAAGAGGAAGTTGATTATGTGATTGCGCAGTTGTGTGCTATGTTTAAAATTAATCAATCAAATCAATAATAGTATGAAGAAACTTTTCCTATTAATCATTCTTTGGATTTCTATTTCACCCACATTTGCGCAGACAGACAGCTCTGCAGCAGTTCCAAAAGAACGTAAATTTAAACATAGCTTTCAACTTGGTTTTACTATAAACCAATCTACCTTTAGTGATAATTGGAAAGGCGGGGGTGTAAATAGCTTTGCCTTTGGAGGCTTTCTAAATTATGGAGTAAAGCACAAAACTGAAAACTGGGATTTTAACAGCGATTTGCAGATGCAATTAGGTTATCAAGATAACAAAGGAGAAGTAAGAAGAAAAAATGCAGATAGGTTGTTTTACGACTTAAAAGCAGGTTATATTCTTAGTCCAAAATGGAATGTTTTTGGATCCTTAAACTTCCTTTCTCAATTTCAGGATGGATTTGATTCTAAGACCAAGAGTTTATCTGATATAACTAAGGATTCTCTTGTTTCTAAATTTATGGCACCTGCTTATATCACAACCTCCGTAGGATTTGAATATAAGCCTTTGAGTTATCTATGGATGCGTTTAGGGGTTGGTACTTTGAGGCAAACCATTGTGCTTGATCCAACCATTTCTAATGCTCAATTGTATGGTTTAGAAAACCCTGGTGATAAGATTAGAAATCAATTTGTATTGCAATACATTGTCAATTTTGACAAGGATTTAGCCAAAAATGTAAATTTCAAAACTAGGTATATGGTGAATTATGACTATTTTAAATCGGGGAAACCAAATGCATTTGTGCATATCATGAACGCCAATTTAACCTTAAAGGCAACGAAATATATAAGTACCAATTTCCAAGTAAATATTATCAAGGATTACGATCAATCAAAAGACATTCAATGGTCGCAAATACTTACCCTAGGAATGGTTTTAACTTTATCGAGACAATAGTTTTTTGAAACATATTTTTAAAACGCCTGTTTAATTCCGTAATTGCAGAATTAAGCAGGCTTTTTTTATGACATTTAAAATTTATACAAAAACAGGAGATCAAGGTGAAACTTCATTAATTGGAGGTTCACGCGTTTTAAAATCACATATCAGGATAGAATCCTATGGAACAACCGATGAACTCAATTCATACCTTGGATTAATAAAAGACCAATTAAAAAATGAAGAGAGAGAAGCATTTATTTATGAAATTCAAGACCGCCTATTTACCATTGGATCGGTTTTGGCGAGCGATCCTGAAAAATCGAAAATGAAAGTGCCCGATTTATTTCCAGAGGATGTTCAGAAATTAGAATCGGAAATAGACAAAATGAATGAGGTATTACCAGAGTTAAAAAGCTTTGTATTGCCCGGAGGAAACATATTAGCCTCACATTGCCATGTTGCCAGATGTATTTGCAGACGTGCAGAAAGAATGGTTGTATTGCTTCAAGCCAGTTCGCCCGTTCCAGATTTAATTGTGATTTATTTAAACAGACTAAGTGATTATCTTTTTGTTCTATCGAGAATCATTTTACAAGAAAACAATGGCATAGAATTGCCGTGGCGACCAAGGATTTAGTAAGCGCAGTAGACCCAAATTGCTGGGTTTGCATCGTCTTTTTTCTCCAACAAATTTAAAGCTTGATTAAGCGTTTTGCTTTTTTGATATGAAACCAAATAATAAGGGTACGAGCTCGGCTTAAAAACAATCGCTGAAGTATCGCCCTTTTTAACCATTTTGGCCTTCATTTTATTGGCATTATCCTCACTCTTAAAAGCACCTGCAATCACATAAAATCCCTTGTCGATTCCGTTTTCTTGGGCATCCACATTTACCATGTTTGGACTGTTGTAATAGTCTACTGTAGGGTCAATTACCTCAACTGGGTTGGCTATGGGCTCATATTGCGGTACCAATGCTACAGGCTCTGTAGCCAGTGTTTCAGGTATAGCCTCTGCAATTATTTTGTCTTCTATTTTTTCGGTCTGAACCAACGAATAATTCAGGGAATCGAATTCGAAGTTACTACGACTTAGCGATTGACCGATATGCGCTATAAGACTATCCGAATTTGGAAGCGGCAAAGAAGTTTCATCCTTTGAAATGATAGCAACCTGAGGTTGTGCAGGCTTAACCACTAAAGACTCTGAAGCCTGAGAATCCAGAATTTCTCCTGTTTTCCCAAGAATATTCATCTGTGAAATTTGTTGTTTTATTTGGTCTACCGGACCTTTAAACAAAAAGAAGCCTAAGTTAATAAGTAAAACGAGGGTGAGAATAGTAGCTATAATTGGAAAAGCTTTGCTTTTCTTGGTATGCTCGCTGCTTTCTGCCACGCGCGCATTATCCAGTAAAACCTTAAGCTCCTTTAAAGCAGATTCCCTCATTTGCACTAATTCCTGCTCCTCCTCCTCGGCCTGCTCAACAACAATACGCTTGGTCTTAAGCAAATTTGCAGCAAAATGAATTGGCCTTAATCCAAATGATTGATCTTCAAAAAATAGGGTTTGGTTTGAATCAAACTCCAACTCCCCCATTACATTCATTTTAAATGTGCCAAAATCTTCAACAATTATTTTAGCATCTGATTTTAATTGCGATTTAGCTTTTGAAACAAATGAAGCTAAGTTATCAACAATTTGAACAGGAGTATCATTTGAAATTGATGCGATAAATGTCAAAAATTCTGGGGAATTCCCAAATTCACCAGTTTGAAAGTAGATCCTTTTACGTTGAGGGGTTATTTTTTTAGCAACTGGGTCAACAGAAAATTCACTTACCTGTGCAGCAAACCGACCAAAATCGGCTAAACATAACTCATTATGTTTGTGCAGGTAATGAATAATATATGTCCAGAACTTCTTTTCCACTTTGATTGTATTACAGCTTTCTTCCTATCACAAATTAAGAAATTGCTACCCATGCAATATTCACAAGCTTTCCACAAAAGCTAAGGAATATGTTAACAAGTAAGGTGCAAATCTTCCTTTCTACAAGGAATAGTTTGGGAAGATAGAAAAAATGCATGAAAATCACTATTTTGCTTTCCTAAAAACACCAAATAAGTTCATTGTTATGAGATTAAAATTATACGTATTTCTATTTGTCATTGCCATCAAAGCTCAAGCTCAAATCACCCTAAATTTCGGTGATTTTTCTAAGGTAAATGACACTGTTAGGTATAGTTCAAGTTCAAGTATGATAAATTATGAAGCAACAGGAGCAAACTATGTCTGGAGTTTTGGTAATTTGAAAGTAGATAACCAAGACGTTCAAAAATATATTTCACCTGCCACCACACCTTACATATTGCAGTTTTTCTCTGCCTCTTATGGCTTATCTGAAAGCAGCCTTTCTCTTGGTCCGCTAGGCGGAGGAGCAGCAAGCAACGTATTTAGCTTTTACAAAAGCACCAATCAATCATTGGTTATTATGGGCAGAGGAGCCACTGTTCAAAGTTTACCATTAGGAATAACTTACTCCCTAAAAGACACCTTAATGAAGTTTCCTATGAGCTATGGAAAAACATTTTCTGGTAGTTATTTAGGGGAAGCGAGTTTACCTACTTTAGGAGCATTAAAGCAAAGTGGCAGCAGAACAACAACGGTTGATGGTTGGGGACAAATTACAACTCCCTATGGAACATTTGATTGTTTAAGAATTAAATCGGTTGTGGTAGGTACAGATTCGATTGTGTTTGGAGGCTTTGGAATCCCAATTCCAGCTGCCAGAACTGAGTATTCTTGGATAGCAAAGAGTCAAGGTTTTCCAATATTAGAAGTAGTAGTAAACAATACCACCAATGCGGTTTCAAGTATAAAATACAAAGATATTTTTAGGCCAGAAGCTTATATTAATAATTGTAATTTTAATGCAAACAGAGTAACAGGTAAACCTGGTGATACCATTAACTTTTCAAATTCATCTTATGGCTCGCCTAAATCTTTTGTTTGGCAGATTACTCCCGCTACCTACAGCTTTGTGCCAGGCTCAACAGCCAGCAGTGAAAACCCACGAGTAATATTTAATGAGATAGGTGATTACAGTGTAAAACTAACTAGCATTTATGAAGGAGCATCTGACGACACTTTAAAGACTAATTTTATCAAAATTAGGGAGGGTGCAATTGCCAATTTTTATGCAACCAATGTAGTTCCTAAGCTCAATGAAACTATAGGATTAAGAGATACCAGTACAGGCAATGTGGTTGCATGGTTATGGACGATTACTCCCAATACTGGGGTGGTATATTTAAATGGCACCAGCACTGTTAGTCAGCATCCTCAAGTACAATTTAATGTAGTGGGAAATTACAATGTCCAGCTAAGAGTTACCAATGCCATTGGCAACAATACTTTAAAGAAAACAAATTATATTCAGGTATGGCCAACTTCTGTTTTGGACCAAAATAAATTGTCGGGTATAAACTTTTTCCCAAATCCTGGAAAAGATTTTATACGCATTGAAACTGAAAATTTAGCACCCATACAAGCAAAGATTTTCAATGCTATGGGGCAGGAAGTTTTAGTCAAAATACTTAATAATCAACATGAAAGAAGGTTTTCTGTGGAAGGACTCCCAAGAGGTATATATTTTTTGGAGTTGGTTCAGACCGAGCAAAAAACGCTTAGAAAACTTATTTTAGAATAATTGACTTAGGAGCTGTGGAAAACAGCATACATGTAATTCATATATTCGCTCCTGAAACATGCTAACAAGTTTAAAAATCAGGAATTATGCCATTATTAGGCAGAGTGAAATAAATTTTCATTCTGGGCTAAGTATTATTACTGGCGAGACAGGTGCTGGTAAGTCGATATTAATGGGCGCTTTGGGGTTGATTTTGGGGGAGCGAGCCGACTCTAAAGTTATTTTACAAGGGGCAGATAAGTGTGTTGTTGAGGCACATTTTGACATTGATGCGTATCGTTTAACAGACTTTTTTACTCAGAATGAATTGGATTATGAGCCACAGTGTATCATAAGGCGAGAGCTTACTGCGGCGGGCAAATCTAGGGCTTTTATAAACGACACTCCTGTTAATTTACCGGTACTAAAGGCATTGGGATTAAGCTTAGTTGATATTGTTTCTCAGCATGAAACATTGGAGTTGAATGAATCTGCTTTTCAATTATCTGTTTTGGATGCGATTGCGAATAATGGAGAGGACTTGATTCATTACCAAAAGTGTTTTAAGGAGTTTCAAAAGAGCAAGAAATATTTACAAGATTTATTGGAGAGGGAGAGCAAAGCAAAGCAAGATGAGGACTATTTAAATTTTGTTTTGAGTGAATTGCAGGGACTAGATTTAAAGCTTGGTGAGCAGGAAGATTTAGAAAAGAAGCTGGATGAATTAACACACGCTGAAACCATTCAGCAGGTATCGGTTCAGACCGGAAATATATTGGATGGAAATGAGCAGAGCATAGTTGACATGTTGCGCGAATGCAAGGCATTGTTGCAGCCCGCAGCCAAGCATCAAGAAGGGTTGGCGAGTATTATGCAGAGGTTAGAAAGTAATTTGGTTGACCTAAAAGACATTGCTACAGAGTTGAATTTAATTGCAGAGAAGACTCTTTCTGACCCAAATTTATTGGCAACAACTGAGGCTCGGTTACAGGCGATATATGCAGTTCAAAAGAAACATAGGTTAACTAGCATTGAGGAATTGATTGCGTTGAGGCAGGAATTGGAAAGGCAATTGGAAGCGATTGGTTCTTTGGATGAGGAGATTGAAAAAGTAAGTGGGCAATTGAAAAAGCATGCTGAAAGTGCCGAGAATGCTGGGGAAAATTTGAGAAAAAAAAGGAAATTGGCCATACCCAAAATTTTGGAACAGGTTAATTCTTTGTTGGTACAGGTGGCGATGCCGAATGCCAATTTTGATATTGATTTGAAGCATTTGGCCTTTGAAAAAGCAACTGGTTCTGGAATGGATGAGGTGGTTTTTATGTTTTCTGCAAATAAGGGATTTGCCCCACAGCCTATTAACAAAGTGGCGAGTGGCGGTGAGTTGAGTAGGTTAATGCTATGCATTAAATCTTTAATTGCAGACCAGGTTAAATTGCCTACCGTGGTTTTTGATGAAATAGACAGTGGTATTTCTGGTGAAGCGGCTCAAAAAGTTGCTACTGTGATGAGGGAGCATGCACAATCTCATCAAATTATTGCTATCTCTCACCTTCCTCAAATTGCAGGAAAAGCCAATCAACATTTGTATGTTTACAAAACAAATGAGGGAGAGCAAACACAAACGGCCATTAAATCGTTAAGTCCGCAAGAGCGCGTTGAGGAAATTGCGCGCATGTTGAGTGGGGAGAATCCATCTGATAAGGTATTAGCGGCAGCACGCGAATTGATTGGGAATTCAATAAAATAATTTATCTTGCAACACAACGCATGAGTTTAAGTTTAGAATATAACACAGAAAGAGGCAAATTGCTTATTTCTGAATACGGAAGAATCATTCAAAGAATGATAGAAGTGGCGGTTGAGGAGCCTGTTAGAGAGCGCCGTCAGACCATAGCAAATGACATCATCAAATTAATGGGGCAATTAAACCCGCATTTAAGGGATGTTGCCGATTATAAGCACAAGTTATGGGATCACTTGTTTGTAATGAGTGATTTTAAATTGGATGTAGATTCTCCATACCCAATGCCAAGTGCAGAGAGCATTAAATCGAAGCCAGACCCTCTTGGCTATCCTCAATCAAAAATAAGGTTTAGATTTTACGGTAAAATTGTTCCAAAAATAATTGAACGTGTTGCGGAGTTTGAGGAAGGTCCGATGCGTACGGCCTATATCAATGCGATTGGTTCGTTCATGAAAATGAGTTCTAAAGCATGGAATTTGGAGATGTTGAATGATGATGAGGTAATGGCTCATTTGGAGAATTTGAGTCAGGGAAAAATTAGCATTAGTGAGAGTGATGATTTGCAGTTTAAAAACATGCAACAACGCAAGGTAAATGCGATTGGTGAAGACAAATACAGCAATGGTGGTCAGCACCGAAATAACCAAAATAGGAATAAGTTTAATAAGAATAAGAACAGGAATTTTAAGAACTTTAAGAGGAGTTAGTTTTTGCTTTGTCTGCCGTAGCTTTAGCGAAGGTAGAGTCGTTGGTCTTTGGTCGTTAGTCTTTGGTCGTTGGGTTTTGGGTTTGTTTAATGGGTGATTTGGGCAGAATATTAGGTAAGCAAAAACAAATAATTAAACTTTTGAAAGCGGGTATTGACCTTGAAAAAATATATTTTTAATCTAATAGCTTTGAGAAGCGTTTAATATGTTGAAGGATTCGTTTGGCAGGGTACATGATTATTTGCGGATATCTTTAACCGATCAATGTAATTTTAGGTGCTTGTATTGCATGCCTCACGAGGAAATGAAGTTTATGCCTGGCGAGGAGTTAATGAGTGCCTCCGAAATATTTTCTATAGCAAAGTTATTTGTTGAACAAGGCATTAAAAAAATTAGACTTACGGGCGGTGAGCCCTTGGTAAGAAAAGATATTCATACAATTCTTCATAATTTATCTGAGCTTGGTGCAGAGTTAACCATTACCACCAATGGTTTTTTACTAGATAAGCACCTGGAGCTGCTTAAAACTTCTGGAATTAAATCGGTAAATATTAGCATTGATTCTCTAAACAAGGAGACTTTTAAGCAATTAACACAAAGGCATGCTTTTGAAAAGGTATGGGACAATATTGAATTGATGCTAAAAAATCAATTCCATGTTAAATTAAATATGGTGGTTGTGAAGGGGGTTAATGAGCATGAGATTTCAGATTTTGTTGCTCTTACCAAAGATTTACCCTTGCATATTCGCTTTATAGAATACATGCCATTTTCTGGCAATGATTGGGAGCATCAAAAGGTTTTTACGCATGTAGAAATATTAAACAAACTGCGCGAGCACTACCCTATTCAAAAATTAGAAGATTTTAAACATGATACCGCTAAGAAGTATCAGGTTACAGATTTTAAAGGAACTTTTGCTGTTATTAGCACCATGAGTGAGCCGTTTTGTGGCGATTGCAACAGGCTAAGAGTTACAGCAGATGGACAGATAAAGAACTGCTTGTTTTCTGCCGAAGAAAGCAACTTGCTGGCCAATTTAAGGGCCGGCATAGACATTTTACCTATCATTAAACAATCGGTACAGCAAAAGAAAGCTAGGCAAGGCGGACAATTTTCTGATAACTATGAAGATACCCAGGCAGAAAATATTGTGAACCGAAGTATGATAAAAATTGGAGGATAAATATCACTTATGATTACCGTTGATGAGGCAAAAAACCGAGTAGAATTGACCTGCAAAATGTTACCAGCAAGCATTATGAACCTCAATCATTGTGTTGGGAAAGTACTTGCAGAGGATATCATTTCACCGCTCAATTCGCCCCCATTTGCACAGTCTGCTATGGATGGTTATGCTGTCGCATTGGGTTCGGTTCGAACCGAAACGCCCATAGAAGTGATGGGAATTGCACAAGCCGGAGACACCGAAATTTTAAGTTTGGAAGCTGGTAAGGCAATAAGAATTTTTACGGGAGCAGCCATTCCAGTTGGTGCCGACACGGTTGTGATGCAGGAGCATGTTGATCTGGAAAGCAACTTTATTCGCATTAAAGACCATGCTTTTACCCTTGGTACCCACATTCGAAAAATGGGATCGCAAATAAAAAAAGGCGAAATTGCATTGAGGGCTGGAAAGCGCTTAAACCCCGGTTTAATTGGCTATTTGGCTGGATTGGGCATACATGAAGTTGCGGTGGTTCCTGCACCAAAACTGGGTTTAATTTTAACAGGTAAGGAGCTTGTTATGCCTGGTGAAGTATTGCAGCACGGACAAATTTACGAGAGTAATTCTTGGATGTTGGAGGCTTTGATGCAAGGCGCGGGCTTGTCATTTTTGCATAAAAAAACCGTGGATGATTTTGAGGAAGATGTGATTGCGGCCATTGAGGAAGGACTTGCTTGTTGTGATGTTCTTTTGGTGAGCGGTGGGATTTCTGTTGGCGATTTTGATTTTGTAGAAAGAGCTTTTCATAAAAATGGCGTAGAGGCCATATTTTACAGGGTTAAACAGAAGCCAGGTAAACCTTTGTTCTTTGGTAAAAAAGGGGAAACCATGGTGTTTGGTTTGCCTGGAAATCCGGCCTCTGTTTTAAGCTGTTGTTATGAATATGTAGTGCCTACCATAAGAAAAATGATGGGTTTAACTTACCATCCCTATGGCCTAGAAAAATATCCACTTGGACATGATTACACCAAAAAAGTGGGCCTAACTCATTTCCTAAAAGCTAGGTTAGAACAAGGTTTTGTTTATTTATGTGATGGACAAGAATCCTATAAACTAAATGCATTTAGTGAAGCAAATTGCATTGCCATATTGCCTCAAGAGATTGCTATGGTTAGTGAAGGAACTCCTATAGAAATTCATTTATTTGACGATTGTTGGAAGTAATTAGAAGCATGAACTGGGAGCTTTTGTTTTATATAGTCCTGCCTATTATTGCCTTTTTATATGCATCGGTTGGTCATGGCGGAGCAAGTGGTTATTTGGCCTTAATGGCTTTATTTAGCTTTTCGCCCAGCATTATGAAACCAAGTGCTTTGGTGTTGAACATACTTGTTTCACTCATTAGTTTTACTCAGTTTAAGTCGAGGGTACAATTGAATTGGAGACTATTCTTCTTTCTAGTTTTGGGGTCAATTCCAGCCGCGTTTTTGGGCGGATTCTTAAACATAGGCCATGGATATTACAGGCCCATTCTCGCGCTATTATTGACAATTCCCATAGTGCGACTTTTTGGTTTTTATGAGATTAAAGAGTCGGCCATAAAAGAATTTTCTATATTCTACAGCCTTTTGATTGGAGCCTCAATTGGTTTTATTTCGGGCGTTATAGGTATTGGCGGTGGAATAATTTTATCGCCCCTCCTATTGCTTTTAGGGTGGTTAAACTTTAAAGAAACCTCGGCTACAAGTGCACTATTTATTGCTGTAAATTCATTGGCTGGACTCTTTGGTCTATTTAAAAGTGGCAGCCTTGCATTGTTTTTTGACATGGATAATGTGCATAGCCATAACTTTTTATGGATGCTACTTTTAGCTTTATTGGGAGGAAGTTTGGGCGCATATTTTGGCGCTAAAAAACTTCCTATTGTGGCATTAAAACGAATTTTGGCAGTAGTGCTTCTGATGGCAGCTATAAAACTAGTTTTAACATAATTGCCAAGTAAGGAAAAAAATGCTCATTTTTGCAGCATTCCTTATCGGGTAAAAATTTCTATGGCAAATCAAACAATTGAGGTCTTAGCTTTTGGACAAATAGCAGAAATTATGCAGCAGCATGTTTGCAACTTGCCCTTAGTAGATAGTGTGTTTACCTTAAAAGCTCAATTGGCTAAGACCTATCCATTGCTCAATGAAATAGAATATTTAGTATCTGTAAACAAGAAAATTGTTGGTGCAGATTATGTTCTTGAGGCAGGAAATGAAGTGGCCTTGTTACCCCCATTTTCTGGAGGCTAATGGAAGATTTAAACTACCATAAATACGCTAGGCAAATGCGCTTGCCAAATTTTGGTTTAGTAGAACAAAAGAAGTTGTTTGAAGCCAAAGTTCTTGTGGTAGGTGCGGGCGGACTTGGCTGTCCGGCATTGATTTATTTAGCCTCGGCGGGAGTTGGACAAATAGGAATTGTTGATTTTGATGTAGTAGAAGAAAGCAATTTACATAGGCAAATATTATATACTTCAAATGATATTGGCAAATTAAAGGCTGAGCAAGCGGCAAAAAAAGTTAAAGAAATCAATGCACAATGCTTGGTTCAGACCTACCCACACGAAATGCAAACAAACAATGTGGATTCTATCCTAACAGAGTATGATTTGGTTATTGATGGCACAGATAATTTTGCCACTCGGTATTTGTTGAATGATGCATGTGTAAGACATAGCAAAGCCTTGGTGTATGGCTCAATTTCTAGGTATGAAGGACAGGTTTCTGTATTTAACCTTAAAATGAATGAAGGCTATAGTAAAAACTACAGAGATTTATTTCCTAATGAGCCAAGTGGGATGCACATTCAAAACTGCGAAGAAGCTGGTGTAATAGGCGTTCTGGCGGGAGTTATAGGCTGCCTTCAAGCCAATGAAGCCATAAAAATAATATGTGGAATTGGCAAGCCTTTGGCAAATAAAATGCTGAGCTATCATTCTTTGTACAATACATTTTATGAAAGCGATTACTCGTCGGTTGGTGCAGAAAAATCATTGGACTTAGCGCCTACAATTAGCAACAAAAAAACAGAAAGTAAGAATAGCAGTGAATCAATTTTTAAAAACAATTTCGGTTTGAACCGAGCTAGCGTTGAAAAGGATTTTGATATAAATACAATTGAGAAAATTGATAGCTTACCAGGTAAGGATAATGAGGTAAATATTCCCTTATCTGATACTAATAAAAATCAGTCGAATGATGAGTTAATTGATGAAGAAAACAAGCTTCATAAGGAAGCACAAAGCTCATTAGAGAATTTGCGATTTGCATTGAACAGTTTAGACACATCAATGATAGAAATGCTAGCAAAAAGAAAAGAAATAGTAACAAAAATAGCAGAGGTAAAAAAGACTTTAAACATGGCTTTGGTTCAGACCGAACAATGGGAGTTAACTTTGAGGAAAAGGCTTGTAGAGGCCAGTAAATTTGGCTTAGATAAGGATTTTATCACAGAGGTTTTTAACAAAATTCATGGAGAATCAATAGCTATTCAAAATAGATTTTATGACAACATTTAGCAAAGAAACAGCAATTGAATTAATGGCGCCAGCGGGTTCCTATGAATCGATGATGGCGGCTATACAAGCAGGGTGTAATTCTGTTTATTTTGGCGTGGAGCAATTGAATATGCGCGCGCGTTCTACCAACAATTTCACTTTGCATGATTTAGATAAAATTGCAGAGATTGGAAGGCAGCATAACGTTAAGACTTACCTTACTTTAAACACTGTTTTATACGACCATGATATTAGGTTGATGAAGGACATTGTGAAGGCGGTTAAAAAAGCAGGAATTACGGCAATAATTGCGGCAGATCATGCGGCTATTAGTACTGCATATAAGGAGGGTGTTGAGGTACATATTTCTACGCAAGCCAATGTTTCTAATGTTGAAACGGTAGAATTTTATAGCACCTTTGCCGATGTGGTGGTTTTGGCTCGGGAGCTAACATTAAAGCAGGTTGCGGAGATTTGTTCTAAGATAAAAAGAAAGAATATTTGTGGTCCAGCCGGTAAGCCTATAGAGGTAGAAATCTTTGTTCATGGAGCTTTATGCATGGCAGTATCTGGCAAATGTTATTTGAGTTTGCATTCGCATAATGCATCTGCAAACAGAGGTGCATGCATACAAAATTGTAGAAGAAATTATGTGGTAACAGATAAAGATGAAGGCATAGAATTTGAGATAGACAATGAATATATTATGTCGGCCAAGGACCTTTGCACCATTGATTTTATTGATAAAATAATAGATGCAGGGGTTAAGGTAATGAAGATTGAAGGAAGAGGACGCTCGGCAGATTATGTGTATACAGTAACTAAATGTTACCGAGAGGCAATTGATTCATATTACGATAAAAGCTACTCTGAGGAGAAGTTATTGGATTGGAAAACGCGCTTATCTACTGTGTTTAATAGGGGTTTTTGGGATGGATATTACTTAGGCAGGAAGATGGGCGAATGGAATGATGAGTATGGTTCTAAGGCTACCCAAAAGAAAATTTATATTGGTAAAGGAATGAACTATTTTGCTAAATTGGGTGTAGCAGAATTTAAAGCAGAAAGTCACCAATTGCGAGTGGGTGATAAGGTAATTGTGATGGGGCCAAGCAGTGGTTATCAGGAGAGCATTGTTGGGGAGTTGCGTGTGGATGACAAGGTGGTAAATGAGGTAAGCAAAGGAGATATTTTCTCCTTGATTTTGCCAGAAAAGGTGAGGAATTCTGATAAGCTTTATAAAATTGTTGACGCACAGGATGTATAAAATTATTCAGCAAAGAAACAAGTGCATTGGCTGCAATGCCTGTGTGGAGGCTGCTCCGCAAAGATGGGGTGTGAGTAGAATTGATGGCAAATCTAACTTGGTGGGAGCTGTTGAAAAACGTGGTATGTTTAATGTAAACATACCAGATTGGGAGTATGATGAAAACAAAAGAGCTATGGTAAATTGTCCGGTTCACATTATTGATATTATAAAACTTTGAGGCATGAGTAAGAAAAAAGTTTTTGTGGAAGGTGCTATTTCGCCTGCGTTTATAGCCGAATCTATTACCAAGCACAGCACTAAAAAAGACATTGGTGCACATAATATTTTTTTAGGTCAGGTGCGCAATGACAAGATAGACGATATAGAAGTTATTGGCATCAATTACGAGTGTTATTTAGATATGGCCGAACCCATTTTAGATATCATTAGAGAAGATTGTTTTGCCAAATATGACCTCACTTGCATGCACATTTATCATAGCTTAGGCCTAGTAAATGCTGGAGAAATTTGCTTATTTGTATTTACTTCATCTAAACACAGAAAGTTAGCCATTGAATCATGTGAATACCTGGTAGAGCGCATCAAAAAAGAAGTTCCAATTTGGGGAAAAGAGTTGTTTAACGATGAAGCAAGTAGATGGAAAATTAATCAATAATTACAATGATAGACATAACCTATAAATCGAATACTTACCGCAGAGCAATTGCCAGCGCAACCGTTGTGGTTGGTTCGAACCAAACCATGGATGCACTTATAAATAAACGTGTGCCTAAGGGAGATGTATTAGAAATGGCTAGAACGGCTGGTTTATTTGGGGTTAAGCGCACCAGTGAATTGATTCCAGATTGCCATCCTTTGCCCATAGAGCAAACAGCCATAACCTATGAATTGGAAGGTTTGGAGATTAGAATTTTTGTAGAGGTTTCCACCATTTATAAAACAGGTGTAGAAGTTGAGGCCATGCATGGGGCATCTGTTGTTGCTTTAACCATTTATGATATGTTGAAGCCCATTGACAAGCAAATTGAAATTAAGCAGATAAAATTAATTGAGAAAAAAGGTGGCAAGAGCGACTTCAAAAATAATATTGGGGATAAACTAAAAGCGGCGGTAATTGTGTGTTCCGACAGTATTTCTGCGGGGAAAAAAGAAGATAAAGCCGGCAAGGCTATTATGGCAAAACTAGAAGCCATGAGCTTTGCAAACACACATTATATTGTGATACCCGATGAGGTAAGTGAGATACAGAATAGGGTAAAAAACCATTGTGCCAATGGCATTGATTTATTAATAATTACAGGGGGTACCGGACTCTCACCTACTGACGTTACGCCAGAAGCTTTGCAACCCTTGATTGAAAAAGAAGTTCCTGGCATAGCAGAAGCCATCAGAAATTATGGACAACAACGTATGCCATATTCTATGCTTTCTAGAAGTGTATGCGGACTTATTGGAAATACGGTTGTACTTGCCTTACCAGGCAGCACAAGAGGCGCAGAAGAATCAATGGATGCTGTATTCCCAGCCTTACTTCATATTTTTAAAATGATGAAAGGCGGGGGACATTAACTTATTTATACTGCTACGTCGTATTCGCGAAGTGCGTTATTTAAAGATGTTTTTAAATCTGTACTAGGTTTTCTTTGACCAATAATTAAAGCACAAGGAACTTGGTAAGAACCAGCTGCAAATTGTTTGGTATATGAACCTGGAATTACAACCGAGCGTGCAGGTACGCGACCTTTGTATTCAATGGGTTCATGACCCGTTACATCAATTATTTTTGTGCTCATGGTTAGGGTAACACCAGCACCTAAAACAGCCTCCTTTTCAATGTGTACTCCTTCAACAACTATACATCTTGAACCAATAAAGCAATTGTCTTCAATGATTACGGGAGCAGCTTGAACAGGCTCTAAAACGCCACCAATTCCCACTCCACCACTTAAGTGAACATGCTTACCTATTTGCGCACAACTACCAACAGTTGCCCAGGTATCTACCATGGTTCCTTCATCAACATAAGCACCAATATTAACATAGCTTGGCATTAAAATAGTGCCCTTACTTAAGTAGGCACCATATCGCGCAACGGCATTAGGAACTACACGAACACCCAATTCTGCATAATTGGTTTTAAGTGCCATTTTATCGTGGTATTCCATGGGTCCAACGTTGTAAGTTTCCATTTTCCGAATAGGGAAATATAAGATCACAGCCTTCTTAACCCAATCATTTACCTGCCAACCATTTGAGGTAGGTTCGGCCACTCGTAAAACGCCCTTATCTAGCTTCTCTATCACTTCATTTATTGCCTGCTGTGTAGTTGTATCTGTTAAAAGGGAACGATCTTCCCAAGCTTTTTCAATTATTTCTTTATGGTCCATACGGCAAAAGTGAACGCCAGAGAGCATAAATGCAAATTAAAAATGCTGAATTATGTAACTTGCACAACAACATGTCTAACATTCAAATTGAAGATAGCTGGAAACTTGTTTTAAAGGAGGCACTAGAAAGACCTAGCTTTAGGCAGCTTATTGCGTTTTTAAAGGCTGAAAAACAAGCAGGCAAGGTGTTTTACCCACCCGGACCCAAAATCTTTGAGGCCTTTCATGTTACACCATTTCATCAAGTCAAGGTAGTTCTTTTGGGCCAAGATCCTTATCACGGTCTGAACCAAGCCCATGGTTTAAGTTTTTCTGTGAATGACGGAATAGACTTCCCTCCTTCTTTGCGCAATATATTTAAAGGCATACAAGCTGATATTCCTTCCTATAAAATCCCGTTGAGCGGCAATTTAATTCATTGGGCAGAGCAAGGAGTACTCTTGTTAAATGCTACCCTCACAGTAGGTGCAAATCAAGCAGGGTCGCATCAAAAAAAGGGTTGGGAAGAATTTACTGATGAGGTAATAAAGCAGATTAGCCTGCAGCATCATAACATTGTATTCTTGCTTTGGGGTAGCTTTGCGCAGAGCAAAAAAATATTGATAGATAGCTCAAAACACCTTGTTTTAGAAGCTCCGCATCCTTCTCCCCTTTCGGCTCATAGAGGATTTTTTGAATGCAAACATTTCAGTAAAACGAATGCCTATTTATTCCAAAATAACATTGAACCTATAAAATGGTGATGATTTTTGGGGCACTAAATGCTTAACCTTCCTCGTAAAAGTCAATCAATGAACCAACATATTCGGCTGTCCAGCCATCTGCAATATCATTGTACTCTTCGTCTGGAATATTGGTATGCCTCACTTCCAAAGAAGTACCTTGGTTATGTGGATGTAGTTTCATGGTTACAATACTTGGCGTATCGGTCTCCTCATCACCAAAAAACCATTGTTGAACAATTTTCTTACTAGGCTCCAATTCCAAATTCTTACCCAAAATACTACCATCCCACATGGAGAATTCTGCACCTACCTCGGCCACAAAACTTGCTTGATCACCTGTCCACAACATCATGGTTGCTTCATTGGTAAGGGCTAAATAAACATCCTCTGGAGGGGCTGGAATGATGTAATACTTCTTTAAATCTTTCACGCGATAAAGGTAAGGAATTATTTTATTAAAGATAAACCCTCCAATGCCGATGCGTCATCTGGCTTATTATTTAACACATGTTGAAACATTTTCTTGGCTTCTGGTTTATTTCCTAAATAGTAATAGCTCCAAGCCAATAAGAGACCCGCCTCCCTATCAAATGGGTAAAGATTTACAACTTCTTGTAAGAACTTTCTAGCGTTGTTATAGTCTTTTCGGTAAAAATAAATGGAACCTAAATAATAGTTTGCCTTTGAGTTTTTGGGGTCTAATTTTAAAATATCTTTATAAGCTTGTTCCACCGAATTCCACTTTTCTTGGGCGCTAAGTGGGTAAATAAGACCCCAAATAGGCTCTGTAGCCATGGGCTTAAGCGAGATTGCCTTTTGATAATAGGCAATAGATTCATTGTGTTTTTTATTAGCATAATACAACCATCCCAAGCGCAAGTTTACTTCGTAAACAGCACTGTAGGTTTGCCCCTGCATCTGAGTTATTGCTTCGCTGTAATTACCTGCTTTTTCTGAAGCATAGCTTTTGGTAAATATTTCGCTCAGATTTTGTGCCTGTGAATGGACATTGCAAAGAAGCAATATGGCCACTAGAATTTTCTTTAGAGTTGACATTTTATGGTAATAAAAAATAAGTGATTAAAATAGTTGTAAGTATTCGTTTTGGAAGTACCTGGAGCAGATTCACTGCTATAAGAACTTTCTCTTTGTTGGTATCTATAACCAGGGGCAATGGTATACTTGTTTTTTCTAAATGAAACATCCATGCCAACCGACCAATTGAGAGGGTCGAATGTATTTAATGTAAGGAAGCCCAAATGCGACATATAATTGTCTAGGTCGCCAATCATGAAGCTTGCATCCAGCCCAATTAGCTGACTTGGAGTATATCCCAACTTTTGTTGAAAGACCCAATTTTTATCTGATTTAACTTTAGAAAAGCTTGCACTGGAATAGCCATAGAATTTGGCGTTGCCTAATGGGAAATAGCTTAATCCGCCCTCTATTTGCACCCTACTTATTAAGTCAAAATTAGCATAGTTTAGAAACAATATGGGTTCAAAATACTGAGTTCTTTTAGATAAATAACCGCTAAATGAAATATTATGAGAAAGCTCGCTTGTATCTTTAATAGGGTAATTTGGGGGTGCCCCACCAGCAGTAGTTACCAAATAGGGATGTTTAAAATTCTGATAATAGTAAGCCATTCCAAACCCGCTACTATAGCCATTGTTATAGATTTTGCTTAATCCAACATTTGCCTGAAAATTTAAGGTGCTATAGTATTCTTCTGTATTTCTTTGAAAGTATTGCAATTTCGACAATTGGGTAGATTGATAAACATTACCTCCAACATGAATTTGAACATCGGGCTCCACCATATATTCGAAGTATCCTCTTAGAAATTCCATACCTGAGAAAAAGTCGCCAGCAGCATAATTGCCTTTTGTTTCAATATTTTTTTCAACATAACTATCCTCATTGTTAGTTATTATAGCTCCACCTTCAAATTCAAAATTGCTTAATCCTTTGTAACGAGCGCCTATGAGTGCCTCAATTTGTGGGAACTTAACCAACAACATATTTGCTCTTTTAAATTGAGCAGTTTGTATTAAACTTTTATAAGCATAGTTGAGCACATAATCCTCTGAGGGATTCATCTCAATGGCTTTTAAAAAATGTGGAGTAGCTACTTCAAAATTCTCTTGTTTATAGTATGAAATTCCTAATCTTACACGTAGGTAATAAAAGTCGATATCCTCGCTAATAGCTTGTTTCCCTAGCTTTGCGAGGGCTTTGTATTCCAAGTTATTTAAGTATTGGTAAGATAAAGAGTCAACTAAAGAATAAGTAAGTTCCTGTGCTTTTAGGGCGCTTTGGTTCAGACCGAAAAAAAGAAAAACAAAAATTAGCTTGCGCATATCCAACGCTCCTTCCTTTTACCTTCATTTAAAATAATCTCTTCAATTCCTTTTGAACCAATGGAAATAAGGTATTCATTATTTTTAAAATTTACACCAAATAATGAAGCCTGAAGGTTAGAAGACAAGTGTATTTGGTCCATAAAATTTTGTTTGTTTGTTTCACTTAATTTGTTGCTAAACCTGGCCTCTGTAAACAAGTAAAAGGGTGCTAACATGTCTTGCAACCAAATAAAAACGGGATAATTAAAATGTATGAGAGGCAATTTATCTGTTAATGGCAGATTTGGGTAAGCGCCTAATAATACGGAGTAACAGCTCATATATAAATGAAATAAATTGCTATTTCTGCTGCCTTCATAATCGGTAAAATAAAAACGGGTACCATCGTTTACAAAGTAGGCATAACTTTTACTCTTCTTTTCAAATAAATAGGTCCTGTTAAAGGCATCTGTAAACACCTCCCACTCTAGCAACTCAGAACTATTTTCTTTATAAAATCTAAGCACTTTTCCTGGGCTCCAAGCAAATGCTTGTAGCAATAAATGATTGGGTTCCACATTGCAAATGATTGCTTTTTCTTTGGGTACTTCAAACATCTTTAAAGCTGATTTCTCCGGAGCTAATTTCTCAATAAAATAAGCAATGGGGTAAGCTTGGGTAATAGCACCAATTTCTGGCGAATGTTGTAATTGAAAATGCACATGAGGTTCTGGCGAACGGCCGCTACTTCCGCAGCTTGCCAGCACTGTACCCTTCAATACAAAATCGCCAATTGCCACCTTAATAGAATCTCTTTTGAGGTGACTTAGCTGAGAATACAACCCATCTAAATGATTCATAACAATGGTATTTCCCCAATTCTTTTGGGTATCAACCTCTCCTATTTCATTGTCATCAATGTAATTTACAATCTCGTAAATATAACCATCTGCAGGGGCAATAACGGGCTTGTTGTAACAATGAAAATCGCTTACTTGAACACCAGGTTGCTGGTATGTTTTATTTTGATGGTCTGTAATTACAAAATCGAGCGCCTTACTCCATTCACCTAGGTGGGTAATACTTCCGTTATACCCTTGACTCACTTGCCAATCGCCCCAAAAAGGCAATGCAATTTTTTTTAGATGGGCTTGGTTAAAACGTGATACCGCATTTAGGTATTTATACACTGTTTTTTCTGCTGAATAATATTGAATGGTAACCAAATGCAAAAATTGATGCAACCAACGTTGATGTAAAGCATATAAAAAAACAGTGGTAAGTAAACTAAAAGATAAGGTAAAAGTTTTTAGATTTAAATCATGAAAAAGTTGATCACATGCCAGCTGCAACAGCATTAAAATAGGGATAAGCAACAAACTAATGGCATAAGAATAGGTATTTGGTATAAGGTAAAAACAACCTATGGCTATGGCGAAAAACAAGTAATTAGAACCCACTAAATTTTGCGATAAAAGATTAATGTCGGCACCAAAAAATCCATAAACCCAAAAGGCACCAAAGAAACCCAAAAATGCGAGGGTAAATGAAATGCGAGAAAACAAGAAGAGTCCAACCGCTATTAACAAACCTCCTAACACTGTATTTTGAAAAAATGTAGCCGCTAAGGTTCTAAAAAATACTTTTAAAACCAAAGGCATTTCGGTTTGATCCAATGAATGCGCCAAGGTATTTATAAATGAAATTGGCATTGAAATGGTGTTAGGATCAATTGCCTCATGAGTTGATTTTACTAGCTGACTCAACTCAGGGGAAGCCAACATTACCAACCAAAAGGCCACCAGGAAAGGAAAACTCAAAAAGGGTAAACTTACCTTTCCAAAGACACCTTGAAAAACGGCGGTTAGCACAAGTAAACAAACATTGGTTATGCCAAATAAAACGATAAAAGGAGTATTTATTTCAAAGGTAAATGCCATGGCCAAGCCAAAGAGCAGAGCATTAAAACCAAATATTCCTTCTTGAATATCCTTTCTATTAAACCCAAATACATGGGCTAAAACATTCACAAGAAAAACAGCAAGAAATCCAAATAATCCTATACCAGGTGCAAAAAATGTAACCAATAAAATGATGCTTGCAAAAAATTTATTTAATGAAAAGAAAATCTGGCTGTAGCTATGTAAAATTGCATCCAGCCAATAATTCCATGTTATTTCCTTTTTCATTTAAATTACTACAATTCAATCTTGCTTAGGTGCTTAGGCATCTCTTCATAACGCAACATGGTTTCTAATGATTCTTTGTGTCTAATTAGATGAACCTTTTGTTGCGCATCAATCATCACAACGTTCGGTCGCATTTGAATAAACTGCATCCATTGAGTCATGTTGTATGCTCCTACCTTATGCACCACTACCTGATCGCCTTTGCTTAACAATGGCAAGTTAACACTTTCGCGGATACAATCAATATTCATGCACAATGGTCCGTAAACAACCATATCCTCTGTATGGTGCGAGAACTTCTGTGCTGGAGATATTTTGTGGTTATACCAAAATGCGGTAAAAAGTAAATTCACGCCAAAATCCATGATGGTTGCCCTCCTACCGTCACTTAACCTTTTTGTAGCAATAACAGTACCCAATAACGAGCCAGCATCATCTATCAACGCCCTACCTGTCTCAAGGTATAAAGTAGGCAATTCATTCGGTTTGAACCCAAAGTTTAAAATGGTAGTAGCTATTGCCTCAGCATAATCCTCCATACTTGGAATAATATCTGAGCCTTGAAGGTAACTACCTTTCAATGTATTTGCCGATGCAAATCCACCACCCAAATCAAGATATTGTATGGCTTTATTCCATTTCGACTTAATATTTATGGCTAAGTCGCATAGTTTCCAGGCAGCTGTAGCATAAGCCCCAGCACTAAGCATATAGGTTCCAATATGACAATGCAGTCCATTTAACTCAAGTTGTGGCTCGCTCATAATTTTGTTAATTGCGTTCCAAGCCTGACCATTTTCATAGTTGAATCCAAATCTATCCCACATAGGATAAACACCTACATCCATGTTCACACGAATGGCAATCGAAGCCTTCATTTTAAGCTTTTGAACCACCTCAATGAGCATATATAATTCATCGAAATGATCTATATGAATCATAGATTTATTTTGAACGGCAAGGGTTAAATCTGCTTCAGATTTATCTGGACCATTAAAAATTATTTTGTTTCCCGGCACTCCATTGCCTATGGCTTTGTTGTATTCAAATATAGAAACCACCTCTGCCCAAGCCCCTTCTTGGTGAAAGACATTGCACACTGCATTGAGATAATTTGTTTTATAGCTCCATGCAAATTGCACCTTTGGATAGCGTGTTTTAAACGCCCTCAATGCATTCTGGTAATTTCTTCTAATTTGCTGCTCACTAATTACAAATAAGGGTGAGCCATATTGCGCAAGCAATTCCTTAACCGCTACTCCCTCTATATGGGTAACAGGAGCATATTCTGTGCGGGTACCGAATTTATTCATGGTGCCAGTATTGAGCTTTTGAATTACTGGGCGTTCATATGATAGTTTTGGCATAATAAGTATTGTAATAAAAATGATGTTATGTTTATAATTCTCCTAAAGTTGAAATTTTTTCATACTCCGAAATATTCACTATTTGATCGAAGGAATATCGAACAAATAATTTACCATTTTCGTATGATTCAAATGGCTTAACAGTTTCTCCCAAAGCTAATTTCACGAGTGCTTCTGGGTGGTTTTGCCCACAGCCTACTGCCAAGTATACCCAAGCAGGAAACCGCGGGTTCATTTCTAAAAGATAATATTGGTTGTCTTTGGTTTTGACAAATTCTAACTCACAACCACCCCTCCATTTTGAATTCGCAATTACCCTATTTGTAATGTCTATCAATTCTTCATCGAGTAAAGATATACCAGCCCAAGCTTTTCCTTTGTCTGTAATATACAATTTGCGCATCGGAACAGCTCCAACACAATTTCCTTTACCATCACCAATGGCTGTTACATTTACCTCATTACCTGAAACAAATTCTTGAAGAATGATGGGCAAGCCCCATTTATTGGATATTTTATGAAAATAATTTACGGCTTGTTCGGGTGTAGCAGCAATACTTGCATCATAATATTTCCCTTTAACTACAATGGGATAACCCAATTCATTGCCAACCTTTGCAATTTCTGCAGGCGAATAAATCATTTTTGCTTTGGGCACCTTCACTCCATTTCTTTCCCCAAATTCATAAAGTACAGATTTATGGCGCGATTCAAAAGTCTCCAGATCGGGCATGAATGTGGCAATGCCATATTCAGATTTTAATACCTGACCCAATTTGATAAAGCTATGTAATTCGGCATCAAAGTTTGGGATAATAACATCCAAATCTTCTACTTGGTTAATATAAGCCAAGCGTTGCAATAAGCTATCCATACCACTTGATGGCAAAGGAATAGAATAAGATTTGTCAACCAAATCATGCATATATAAACCTGGCTCAAGGTTTTCATAACTTAAACCAATGATGCGTACTTCGAATTCGGTACTCTCCTTAAGAGCCCTAATAACGGGTATGCCAGGTCCTGGACTATCAATATTGTTTAACCCAGAAACGGCAACGGTAATTTTGCGTTTATTCATGGTTAATGAGCAATTGGTATGAACCTAAAACTTGAAAGAAGTCGTTTATATCTTTTTCAATGGTGGCTTCATCAGCTTCATATTTACCGCTCAATGCGGCAATAATTTCCTGCTTGGATTTATCCTCCTTTAACAATCGTACAATTTCTTGACCCAATGGATTCGTTGAAAACGAATCACCGCTAAGTGGATTAAAAATAAAACCACTTTCACTTACTGCTATATTTTTATTTAATTTCATAATTAAGAAATTACATTGTTTTAATTTTTGTTGGATCAGGCAAAAAGCCGCACCAAATCCTATTCAATTTTAAACCTATTTGCGTTATAAATTCAATTATTTAATCTGCTGCCATTTTATATTTAAACGACCTATTCGTTTAAACCCTTCGCTCCTTGGTAAAATGAAGGTAAATGATTTCATTTGCCATTAGATATGAGTAAGATAGAAAAGTTTAAAACCGAGGTAAAAAAAATTTCAGGCAAGCTAGTTGAAATTAGAAGGCATTTGCATAGCAATCCCGAACTCTCGTTTGAAGAATTTAACACGGTAGCCTATGTTAAGGAACAACTATTGCAAATGGGCCTCACCCAAATTAGATCAATAGCCAATACAGGTTTGGAGGTATTAATTTGCGGAAAAAATCCGCAAAAGCGTGTGGTAGCCTTACGTGCGGATATGGATGCCTTGCCTATTGTGGAAGCCAATGAGGTACCTTATAAATCAAAGAATATTGGAGTAATGCATGCCTGCGGACACGATGTTCATACTACTTGCTTATTGGGTGCAGCTCATATTTTGAACCAAAACAAAGATTCATTTGAAGGAACGATAAAGCTGATTTTTCAACCTGGGGAAGAAAAATTACCGGGTGGTGCTTCTGTTATGATAGCCGAAGGCGTATTGCAAAATCCAACTGTAAACACGGTTTTGGGTCAGCACGTTATGCCATTAATACCCGTTGGGAAAGTTGGATTTAGAAGCGGATTGTACATGGCAAGCACAGACGAATTGTATGTAAAAGTAATAGGAAAAGGAGGCCATGGAGCCATGCCGCACTTGTGCATAGACCCTGTGGCAGTAAGTGCACAGCTTATTACAGCCTTGCAACAATTGGTGAGCAGGCAGGCAAATCCCATCATTCCAAGTGTGCTTAGTTTTGGAAAAGTAATTGCAAATGGTGCTACAAATGTGATACCTAATGAGGTTAACATGGAAGGCACTTTTAGAACTTTGGATGAAAATTGGCGCACACGTGCACACGAATTGATGTTAAAAATGGCGCATGGAATTGCCGAAAGTTTTGGAGCAAAAATTGAATTTGAGATTAGAAAGGGATATCCTTTTTTAAAAAATAATCCAGAAGTTACTGCTCGAACCAAGGCCGCTGCGACTCAATATTTGGGTGCTGAAAACATTGTTGATTTGGATATTTGGATGGCAGCAGAAGACTTTGCATATTACTCTCAAGTTGCACCAGCTTGTTTTTATAGGTTAGGTACCCGTAATGAAGAAAAAGGAATTATTTCTGGGGTGCACACTCCTACTTTCGATATAGATGAAGGAGCATTGGAGATTGGTTCAGGCCTAATGGCTTACCTAGCCATAGAAGAGCTGAATGCTGTTTTATAAATGTTTAAAACTCTTCTAATTATCATCTGCTGAATTCAACAGATAATATCCCATTTAAAATTTAATCAATTTTAGTAGGACACTTTTTTAAAGGTTTGAACCGATTTAAATTAATTCCTTTTAATATAAAATACTTTAATGTAAACTGTGACTTTAATATGAGTTCACAAATTACTATTAGATGATAAACTCGATTAAAGTATTTACTCGGTTAAGTTCATTTAGAACAGTTCTCATTTATGCAATTGTGAGTTCTATCGATATTTTTAGCTCTGATTACATTCTTGAAAAATCATTTAGAGATATTGATATAATCTCGAAATTTCAAACATACAAAGGCATTGGTTTTGTATTGCTGATTTCTATTTTGTTATTCTTTTTAGTTTAGAAAAACCTCGAAAAAGTATCAACCTATTTCCAAGAAGTTATAAATGTTAAGCAGCAATCAGATTTAATGGCAAATAGGTCAAAGGAAGAATATAATTTGTTGTTTAACCTTAGTTACTTTTAAGATTCTGATATTGACAATGGCCTGAAATTTAATTTTACTTATTTTGAGAATTTGACTATTTTAGCCTTTGAAAAAAACAACATGATTAAAGGAGCAAAAAGAAGTTTATCTGCAAAGGAGACCAAAGAAATTTTCCAACTATTGCAAAACAGGTTTGATACAGAACATGAATCGTCATAAGGGCCTTAACTGGACAATGATTCAATCAAAACTGGAGCAAAATACTGACAAACTTTGGTCGCTCAAACAAATGGAAGAGAGCGGTGGAGAGCCAGATGTTGTAGACTATCAGAAAAAATCTGACACCTATATTTTTATGGACTGCTCTGCAGAAAGTCCAGCTGGACGTAGAAGTTGCTGCTTTGATAAAGAAGCATTAGATACCAGAAAAGAAAACAAACCTGCCTATAGTGCTTGGGGACTTGCAAAAAATATGGGAATTGAATTGCTTAATGAAGAGCAATATCGTTATTTACAAAGCATAGAAAAATTTGATTCTAAGACTTCTAGTTGGATAGAGACACCTACAGAAATTAGAAAATTAGGAGGAGCTCTTTTTGCGGATTTTAGATTCAATACAGTATTTGTTTACCATAATGGCGCCTCATCTTATTATGCTGGAAGGGCCTTTAGGGGCGTGCTTTATTTATAATCATAATTATTCTAGCGATTTTTAACCTCAAAAATTAAATACATTTTATGAATTTCGAAAAAGTAACTATTGAAGCCATTATTATGGCCGAACCAAGCAAAGTTTGGGACTATTATACAAATCCAAAACATATTGTAGGTTGGAATTTTGCCGACGCTTCGTGGCATTGTCCGGCAGCGGAAAACGACCTTAGTTTTGGAGGAAGATATTTTGCTAGAATGGAGGCTAAGGACGGCAGTTTTGGATTTGATTTTGAGGCACGATATACAAAAGTAAATATAGGTGAAAGTTTCTCCTATAGCTTATTAGACGGAAGAAATGTCGACTTTAGAATTGAAGACCTAGGAACAAATTCAAAGATTGTTATTGAGTTTGATGCAGAAAAAGAAAACTCAATTGAATTACAAAAACAAGGCTGGCAGGCTATCTTAAATAACTTTAAGAGTTACACTGAGCATAATTGATGAACATAACAGATGAAATCTATAGAAGGCTGCAAAAGTAAATTTAGCCAATTTTTCACCCTTCTCTTTATAGGATTTTGCTTGTTGGGGTGCAAAAATCGAGGTAAAGATATTATTCATACAGAAGACACGTTTTCTTTTGCAAAAGGTGCCGACATTAGTTGGTTCAGGCAGATGGAAAATGAAGGTAGAAAGTTCTATAATTCTGCTGGAAAGGAGCAAGATTTACTTGTTACTCTTAAAGAACTTGGAATGAATACCATTCGTTTAAGGGCATGGGTAAATCCAAATAATGGCTACAATAATAAGTTAGATTTAATTTTAAAAGCCAGGCGTGCAAAGGAAAATGGAATGCGTGTTTTGGTTTGCTTCCATTATAGTGATACGTGGGCCGATCCCGGTAAACAGGCTAAGCCTAGTAACTGGGAAGGTCTTACATTTAGCCTATTAAAGGATTCGATGCAACAATATACTTTAGATGTTTTGAATGCTTTAAAAAGTAACAATATAACTCCAGAATGGGTTCAAATTGGAAACGAAACAAACGATGGATTACTTTGGCCAGATGGCAAGGCTTCAACAAACATGGCTTCCTTTGCACAATTGATTTCGGTGGGTTACCAATGTGTAAAAGAAGTTTTTCCAAACACAAAAGTGATTGTGCATGTTTCTAATGGTTGGGACAAAGAATTGTTTAAATGGATATTTGATGGACTCAAAAAGAATGGTGCAAAATGGGATGTGATTGGGATGTCGTTATACCCTACTCCTAGCAATTGGGCTGCTTTAAACGCAAGTTGTTTGGAAAACATGAAGGACCTTGTTTCGAGGTATGGCTCGGAG
>JBILVK010000131.1:0-7127 GCA_044370475.1 Bacteroidia bacterium | reverse complement strand
ATTAGGCCTGCCCCCTTGGTCGCTGCTACGAATAAGCTTGCTGCTTTTTAAAATGGTTCTGATACCTAAAAACAGAAATGCCACCAAAGCAACTGCTTTTATGGTGCTTGCAAACTTGGGTAATTCCTCGCTCACAAAAGAGGTTGCAAACACAGATATTCCAATAAATAAGGTATCACTTAAGATTGCGCCCAAAGCAATAAGTAAGCCCTTTTTGTAGCCTCTTAATATGCTGGTCTGAACCAAAGCAAAGAATCCAGCACCAAAAGAAAGGGTAAGGATAATGCCAGTAATTAATCCTTGTAAAATGATGTTTGAAATAGACATAAAGTTGCAAATTAATCATTTTAGGATGTTTGTTCTAGCCTTAATTTTATTTTTGAAACTGTTAATGATTCGTTAAATGCCAAATTTGATGTAAATATTGGAGTTTAGTTAATAGATTTGTTTGGTATGATTTCGCGTAAAACTTTTCGGATATTCTTAATACTTGCATTCCTTTCTTTTACAGGCGTGCTCTTTACCCAAGTTATTTGGATGAAGAGAGCTTATTCTGAAAAGAAGGAAGAGTTTAACCTGCAATTAACGCTGGCCTTGCAAGAAGTTGTACGCGATATTCTGCGTTACAACAATACCAAAACCATTCCAGCCAATCCGGTTAACCAACTCACAGAAAACTATTATGCGGTAATGGTAAACGACCTCATTGACCCAGCGGTATTAGACCATTTTATAAAAGCAGAATTTGAAAGGTTTAATATTAAAGAGGCCTATGCTTATAGCATTTATGATTGTAGCAATAAGCAATTGGTGTATGGTGGGTATTACAAAGAAAACCTCAAGGAGGAGTCATTAGACGGATATAAATTCCCCGATTTTGAACTTGATAATTATTACTTCACTATCTATTTCCCCAATATCAAATTAGGCCTTATTTCTGAAATGGGTTTGTGGATGTATTTAAGCGGCCTAGTATTAATTATCTTGATTTTCTTTACGTATAGTTTCTTTGTTATTACACGTCAGAAGCGACTCTCGGAGATACAGCGCGACTTTATTAATAACATGACACATGAGATTAGAACGCCTTTAACAACCATTGGAATTTCGGTGAATGGCATTTCCTCTAACCTCCAAAATAATCCCGCAAAAATTCCGGTTTTTGTAAAAATCATACAAGATGAAAGTGCTAAACTACGCATGCAATTGGAGCGCATATTGGGCATTGAAGAAGGACTAAAACTGCAAAAGGATTGGATCGAACCGAATAAGCAATTAAGCAATTGTTTAGAGAAGTTTGTTGTGCTGCAGTCGTTTGATACCAGTGGTTTATCTACGCAATTTTGTAAGGAACAAGTACAGGTTTTATTCGATGAATTTCATTTTTCGCAGGTTTGTTCAAACCTCATAGACAATGCCATTAAATATGGCGGGAAGCCTATAAAAATTGAAGTCGTTACGCGCTTTGCCGAGCAGCATTTTAGGATAGAAGTAAGAGATAATGGAATAGGGATTCCAAAAAAATACCAGAAGAAGATATTTGAACGTTTTTTTAGAATTCCATACGGAAATAAACATGAGGTGAAAGGATTTGGGATTGGCCTTTTTTATGTCAGACAAATTGTAGAGGCGCATAAGGGTAAGGTTTGGGTAGAGAGCAAGGAGGGTTTGGGAAGTACATTTATCATTGAATTGCCAGCTAAAATATGAGCGATAAAATAAAAATATTATTGGTGGAGGATGACCCTCAATTGGGTTTTGTGGTGCAAGATGGCTTGGAGCAACATAGCTTTGAAGTGATGCATTGCATCAATGGAGAATTGGCTTATAAAGCATTCTTAAGTGAAGCATTTCACATCGTATTATTGGATGTGATGATGCCTCAAATGGATGGCTTTACCTTGGCAGCAAAAATAAGAGAAACAGACGCGCATATTCCTATTATCATGCTTACTGCAAAGGGCATGCAAGAGGATAAAAAGCTTGGATTTACAGCTGGTGCCGATGATTATTTGGTGAAGCCTTTTTCGATGGAGGAGTTATTACTTCGCATTCAGGTTTTTCTAAAGCGCAACAAAAAGTCTGAGCAAAAAGAAGCTTTGATGAAGTTAGGTAAGTACCAGTTTCACCATACCAATATGGAGCTTATTTTGGGCGATAAGGTCATACGTCTTACGCGCAAAGAGGGTGAATTGTTGCGCATGCTCATGGCCGAGCAAGGCAAGTTAATTAAGCGCGAAACTTTGCTGATAAGCATTTGGGGTAAGGATGATTATTTCTACGGAAGAAGCATGGATGTATATATTTCTCGCTTAAGAAAATACCTAAAGGAGGATCCAAACATTGAGGTGAGCAATTACCATGGAACTGGTTTTATGTTGCAAGTAAAGAGCTAAAACAACACTTTTGATAGCATGCTCATAAAAAAGAGGCCACCTGCAAATGCAATTGGCCTCTTTTTATAAAGGGTGTAATCAAATTACAAATTACCTACCATGTTTGCAGGTATCACCCATTGGTCGAACTGCTCACTGGTTAACAATCCTAACTCAGTTGCTGCTTCGCGCAAGGTCTTATTTTCTTTGTGTGCTTTCTTCGCAATTTTAGCCGCATTTTCATAACCAATATGTGGGTTCAATGCAGTAACCAACATCAATGAATTTTCTAAATGACGGTTAATGATTTCGTGGTTAGGAACAATTCCAACAGCACAATTATCATTGAAAGAAACGCAAGCATCTCCAATTAAACGTGCACTTTGCAATACATTAGCAGCCATCAATGGCTTAAATACATTTAACTCAAAATGTCCGTTGCTACCACCAATAGATACCGCAACATCATTGCCCATTACTTGTGCAGCAACCATGGTCATAGCCTCTGGCTGAGTTGGGTTTACCTTACCTGGCATAATAGAAGAGCCTGGTTCATTGTCTGGAATAACAATTTCTCCAATACCACTTCTAGGTCCAGAAGATAACATACGAATATCATTCGCAATCTTCATTAAACTTACTGCAACACGCTTTAAAGAACCACTCATTTCAACCATGGCATCATGTGCTGCCAAAGCTTCAAATTTATTGGGTGCAGTTACAAATGGAAGTCCGGTAAACTCTGCAATTTTTTTAGCAACCAATACATCGTATCCTTTAGGAGCATTTAATCCAGTTCCTACAGCAGTGCCTCCTAAGGCAAGTTCCGACACCATTTCCAATGAGTTGCGCAAAGCACGCATGCCATTGTCTAATTGTTGCGCGTATCCGCCAAATTCCTGACCCAAAGTTAAAGGGGTTGCATCCATAAAATGGGTTCTACCTGTTTTAACAATGGTTTTAAATTCTTCGGCTTTCTGAGCCAAAGTATCTCTTAATTTTTGTATACCTGGTAAGGTTATTTCTGCTACCATTTTATAGGTTGCAATATGCATGGCAGTAGGGTAGGTGTCGTTGCTCGATTGCGATTTGTTTACATCATCATTCGGATGCAATACCTTTTTATCGTCTGCTAACTGTCCGCCACTAATTACATGTGCTCTATAAGCAACCACTTCGTTTACGTTCATATTGCTTTGTGTGCCAGAACCCGTTTGCCAAATTACCAACGGAAATTCACCATCCAAAGCACCTGTAAGTATTTCATCACATACCTCACTAATCATTTTGCATTTATCGGCAGCCAATACACCCAAATCCATGTTTGCATGTGCAGCAGCTTTTTTTAGATAAGCAAATGCATAAATAATTTCTTTTGGCATGCTTGCTTCTGGACCAATTTTAAAGTTGTTCCTTGAACGTTCGGTTTGCGCTCCCCAATATTTGTCGGAAGGCACCTTAACTTCACCCATGGTGTCGTGTTCTATTCTGTATGTCATAAACTTGAATATTTTGAGCCACAAAAATAGGATATTCTCCGTTCCTTCAAGCACAAATTAGCTGATTTTACGCAGGCGATTTAAACGAGCAAGTCAAAAATCAAAAATTACAATATATAGAAAAGAAACTTAAATGTCAAGTAGTGAGTTTGTTAACATTTTTCTAGTTTTACCCTACTAATGAAAATTGCTATGAACCAAACCGCTTCACAATCATTATTATTTTCTGAGCATGTAAATTGGTTAAGGGTAATAGACCAAACCAAATCGCAATTTAAGGACCTTCAAAATAGGTTAGAACATGCACTTCCCCTTTATTTACACACCCCACATATGGCCCGTGTAGAGCAGTTTCAAAATAGGTTTATCAGGCATCGAGAAGTAATTGATGAACTGAGGCATGAAATTAAACAGCACGAAAATCATCTAGAACAATTGGATCAGCCCTCGCATTTATTGCTCTTAACCCATGTTGGCTTGCGCGAGCAGTACAACCGCTTCTACGATTTATACATTGAATTGGAAAGAGATTTTGATGAATTTTTAGCTTAAATAGAGTTCTCTTCATCGGCGCTTTCTACCCACTCTTTTCCATGCAAAGCATCTGGCTTTACTGCATAGTAATCGCGTGTAAAATTGCACCATAAACAATCTTCTTTGCCACAACCCGTGGTAAATTCTTTGTTCATTATTTTGTGGTAAACTTCTTTAATTTGAGCTTCTACCACAGCAATGTCTGAAGGTACAATATGTATTTTCTCTTTGTGAAATTGGTATTCTTTGCTGCCTTTATCTCCGGTCTGAACCAAGGGCTCAATGAAATCGAATTCGCTGCTGGTCATCTCCCATTTTTTAGTGGCATCATTGTCCATCAAGATTTTATAGAACACTGCTTGGCGCCAATAATCTCCGCCAAACAAATCTTCAAACTTGGGCTCCTTGCCTGCCGCTACAGCCTTCTCCACGTCTTCGGCATTGGGTCGGCCAAATTTATTCTTGGCATTTTTATAGGCACCTGTTTTGTAATCTACCACGTTTACAAAGTTGCCATCAAACTCGATTTTATCTAATTTACCATTTAAAGGTACGCCCCCAACCAACACATTTTTATACGATCTTTCTACACTCGTAATTTTGTTCCATTGATGAATATAGTTGTGGTAATACTTTGTTAAAATCTCCTCCCCATATTCCATCCTGCGTTTATAATCTGCCTCGGTAAAGCTATCCTGATTTCTGCGCATAAACCACTTAAAATCCCTGATCAATCCATCCACATTGGCAAACTGTTTGTTCTCCTCTGCATTCATCTTTTTAAACAATTGCTCTAAGCCATAATGCACCGCAGAGCCAAAGGTCATGCTAGCACTTTTGGGAGAAGGAACCTTGATAAAATTATTGAAATAAAAGGAAACCGGACATTTTAAAAAGTGATTTAAATGCGTTACACTCAATGAGTATTTTTGCAATAAACTATCGGTAAAAGCATTGTCTATAAGGGTAGTGGGAATCTTAGATTCTACCAATAAAGTTAATGGGTCAAAAGTATAACTGCTTAGCTCTTCATTGCTCAAAGCTTTACGTTGAATCACCAAAGTTTTATCTTCACAAATTTCGGCTATAAACCTGCTTGGCTCTAGCTCTTTCTGACTCATATCTTGTTCAGAAAAACTCATGTATAAATGCGTCTTCGCACGCGTCATAGCCACATAAAACAAACGCCTACTTTCTTCTATCTCATCGCCCTGAATGCTAAATAAATTATCAGGCAATTTGTATGATTTATTTCTATTGCCATCGTCCCAAGCTTTGCTGTTGCAACCAATCATAAACACATACTCAAACTCTAAACCTTTAGATGAATGTGCCGTAATAAAATTAACACCCGTTTCACTATAGATTACTTTTTCTGCTGATAAAGCTATGCGATTTTCTTGCATCATTTCAAGCATCTGACACATGCTCTTTAAATGATGCAATGGGTTTTTCATGCACTCACTTTTTACAAAATCAAAGAAGGTTCTAAGCACCTCCATGGTCCATGTTTTTTCTTCAGAAACCAAGGCAGATGCCAGTATGCCACAATCGCGCAATATGTGATGAATTACCTCCTGCAAAGTTTTATTTTGTGCACTTACAATCAGGTTTTCCATGGTCTGGCTGAACCTAAGAAATGCTGCGCCAGTGGTGTGCTGATCAAATAAATCGCCTTGTTTTTTAGCAGCTAACTTTGCCAGTTCTTCGCGCCATGAAGTTTGCCTTTCATGAAAATTTTTACTGGCAATTTCAACCGACATGCGGGCTATTTCTAGCGTAGGAATATTGAATTCTGTAAAGTGCAAAATCTCAAATAAATGATGCTCGCCACTAAAAGATTTTTCTTTTTCGTGACTTAAATATTGCATCACCTTCATGAGTTTTTTTACCAAAGGCTCTTGTAGAATATCAATGCGTTTACGTGTATTTACTTCAATGTTCTTTGATTGTAAATAAGTAATTAATTCCTCTGCTTGATGATGGTTTCTGTATAAAACCGCAATCTCATTTAAAGGCACACCTTCTTGGTTTACACGCAAAATATGTTGTGCCACCGAAGCACATTCGTGCAAGGGATTGTAATAGGCATATACCTGCGGAACAATGCTCTGGGAAAGGCGTGCGGGGTTCTTGGCTTTTAAAATTTTATCGTGCGCAATCCTTTGTGTATTGCGCTCAATAAGCTTTTGTGAAGCATCTAAAATATCTTGGGTACTTCTATAATTATCAACCAAGGTAACCATCTTCATGTGGTTGGCATATTGGTTAATAAAGTTCTGTATGTTTTCTACATTGGCTCCTTGAAATCTGTAAATAGATTGATCATCATCTCCCACTGCAAATACATTGGGTACTTCCCAATAACTCAAAAGCAAACTCAATAAATCATTTTGCGAACCACTGGTATCTTGAAACTCATCTACCAAGATAAACTGAAAACGTTCTTGGTAATCGGATAACAAACTGCTGTTCTCTTTAAAGGCTTTTATCACCCAAAGAATCATGTCTGCAAAATCGTATCTGTTGTTATCGAGCAAGCGTTGTTGGAAATCCTCATAGAGTTCAATAGCAGATGATAATAAGTTCATTTTGCCGAGCTCTACATTCAAGGCATCCTTTTTAAGGTCGCCTTTTGCGTAGGCATTGCCAGCTTTGTCTTTGCCTGCCCGCTTGTATTGAAATTCGGGTCTATCAGGTAATTCATTGCAATACGTTT
>JBILVK010000034.1:0-27428 GCA_044370475.1 Bacteroidia bacterium | reverse complement strand
TGCGGACAATTTCCATAAACCTTAAAAGTAACTTTTTCTGTTTTCGCTTTCTGAGCCAAAACCACATTACTTGCAAAAAAAGCAAATAACAAAACAAGTATCCATTGAATATTTTTCATTGTAAAAATTTTTAAATCGTAAATTCATAAATTTCCCTCCTAAGTTAAATTTATAGGTTGGGCCGAACCAAAGCATTGCTGCTAGTAAACGTTTGTATACTATATGCGGTAAACGCCAATCAGACTTCGCTGGGGTGCAGGATCTGGCAGCCCCTGCCTGGCTATACCTAGGTTCAAAACATACGAATCTGTAGGCAATTGCAAATGTTGCTGAAAAGCAAAAAACAACTTGGCCTCAACAAACCATGGCTTAGGAGTTGATAGAATCTTGGCATGCAATTGTGCTGGTGGCACTGGTACATGCACAAAAACATCTGTACAACAATCAGTAGCACCCAAATCCACACATTCGCATGGATCATTTGCCACATCCTCTGCAAAAAGATGGATAGAATCTAACTTGTCTCCACAAAAATGACTGCGTACAGATAAACCTGCTACACTCAGTAGGTATGCCAAAACCAGTAAAATTCGAAGAGATTTTTGAAGCATTACACAAAGATAATCCATTTATCTACCAAATAATCAAGTAAATATTTTTTAAGCCCATCCTTTTGTTGTACATTTGCAGTCCTTTTTTAGACAAACATGCAGAATATCAGAAACATAGCTATCATCGCTCACGTAGACCATGGAAAAACAACTTTGGTTGACAAGATTATCCACCAAACTCAACTTTTCCGTGAAAACCAAGAAAAAGGCGATTTAATCCTTGACAACAACGATTTAGAGCGCGAAAGAGGTATCACCATTTTGGCTAAAAACATTTCGGTGAATTATAAAGGCACTAAAATTAACATCATCGACACACCTGGTCACAGTGACTTTGGCGGTGAAGTTGAGCGTGTATTAAACATGGCAGATGGTGTTTTATTATTGGTAGATGCCTTTGAAGGTCCAATGCCTCAAACCCGTTTTGTATTGCAAAAAGCTTTGGCCTTAGGAAAAAAGCCTATTGTGGTTATTAATAAGGTAGACAAACCAAACTGTAGGCCAGATGAGGTTCATGATGCCGTTTTCGATTTATTTTTCAACCTAGAAGCAACAGAAGAACAATTAGATTTCCATACCATGTATGGTAGTTCTAAAATGGGTTGGATGGGTAGAGATTGGAAAAACCCAACCACAGATTTTACTGAATTATTAGAAGATATTATTACGCAAATCCCTGCGCCAGTTGTGCCTGAAGGAAACTTGCAAATGCAAATTACCTCTTTGGATTATTCTTCATTCACAGGTCGTATTGCTATTGGTAGAATTTTACGTGGTAACATTAAAGTAAACCAACCAGTTAGTATTGTTAAACGCGATGGCTCTATTCAAAAATCTCGTATCAAAGAACTTTATACGTTCGAAGGTCTTGGTAAAATGAAAGTGGAAGAAGCTGTAGGTGGCGATATTTGTGCAGTTATGGGTATTGATGGTTTTGAAATTGGTGATACCATTGCCGATTTTGAAAATCCTGAAGGCTTAATTCCAATTAAAATTGACGAGCCTACCATGAACATGTTGTTTTGTATTAACAACTCTCCATTCTTTGGTAAAGAAGGTAAATTTGTTACCTCACGTCACTTACGTGATCGTTTGTTCAAAGAATTAGAAAAGAACTTAGCTCTTCGTGTTGAAGAAACAGATGCTGCCGATTCATACTTAGTATTTGGTAGAGGTATCCTTCACTTATCTATCTTAATTGAAACCATGCGCCGCGAAGGCTATGAACTTCAAGTAGGACAACCACAGGTTATTGTGAAAGAAATTGATGGCCAAAAATGTGAGCCTATTGAAATCTTAACTGTAAACGTACCAGAAGAATATTCAGGTAAAGTAATTGAATACGTTAGCCAACGTAAAGGTGATATGCTTGTAATGGAACCTAAAGGCGATTTAATTCACCTTGAGTTTGAAATTCCTTCTCGTGGTATCATTGGCTTACGTAATAATATTTTAACTGCAACTGCCGGTGAAGCCATTATGGCACATAGATTCAAAGCATTTGAGCCTTGGAAAGGTACAATTCCTAATCGTGGCAGTGGTGTAATGATTTCTGGTGAACAAGGAAAAGCAATTGCCTACTCAATTGATAAATTGCAAGATAGAGGAAGTTTCTTTGTTGAAGCAGGTGAAAACATTTACATGGGTCAAGTTATTGGCGAAACCAACCGTCAAGACGACTTAGTAGTTAATATTACCAAAGAGAAAAAATTAACCAATATGCGTGCTTCGGGTACAGATGATAAAACGCGTATTGCTCCAAAAATTAATTTCTCTTTAGAAGAATGTATGGAATATATACAAGGCGATGAGCTGGTAGAAATTACCCCACAATCTTTGCGTTTGCGTAAAGTTCATTTGGATGAAAATGAACGTAAGCGTTTCAAAAATTCATTAGCCGGAGCATAAGCTCCATTCAATGGCATAACGATTTATACAGCCACTAAAACTGTGTAAATCGTTATGCTTTTTTTATGTTTAACAAACATCTTTTGTAACCCAATACTCACACAATGACAACTGAGCAATTAAGGGATCTAAAGTTAAGGGTAGAAGCCCTGAGGAGGTATCTTTGACGTTGATGAAAAACTCTTAGACATCAAAGAAGAAGAAGCACGTAGCCTTCAACCTGGCTTTTGGGATAACCCCAAATTAGCCGAACAATTAGTGAAAGCTACCCGATTAAAAAAAATCTGGACAGACGCATATGCCAATACCCAATCTGAGGTAGATGATTTGGCAGTATTATTAGAATTTTATCAGCTCGGCGAAGGAAGCGAAGAAGAAGTTGAAACGGCCTATCAACATGCCTTAACAACAGTAGATGAACTTGAGTTCAAAAACATGTTAAGCAATGAAGAAGACCAAATGAATTGCATGATTAACATCAATTCTGGTGCTGGCGGAACCGAAAGTCAAGACTGGGCAGAAATGCTCATGCGTATGTATATCATGTATGCAGATAAGCACGGATTAAAAGCCGCGGTGGTAGACGAACAAGCAGGTGATGGAGCGGGTATTAAATCATGCGCTATAGAAGTAAGTGGCGATTTTGCCTATGGCTTTTTAAAAGGTGAAAATGGCGTTCATCGCTTAGTAAGAATATCTCCCTTTGATAGCAATGCCAGACGTCACACTTCTTTTGCCTCGGTATATGTATATCCTATGGTAGATGATACCATAGAGATTGAAATTAAAGATGCAGATATCGAGTTTCAAACTTCGCGTTCGGGTGGTGCTGGCGGACAAAATGTAAACAAAGTAGAGACCAAAGTTCAGCTTACCCATAAGCCTACAGGAATCGTTATTATTTGTCAGGTAGATAGAAGTCAGAGTGCCAATAAAGAGCGAGCCATGCAAATGTTACGTTCTCAATTGTACGAGCTCGAACTTAGGAAACGCAATGAAGCCAAAGCCAATATTGAAGCTGGCAAGAAGAGAATTGAATGGGGAAGTCAGATTAGGAATTACGTATTCCATCCCTATAAATTAGTGAAAGATTTGCGCACCGATTACGAGACCTCAGATGTGCAAAAAATCATGGATGGCGGACTAGATGATTTCATCAAAGCTTACCTCATGGAGAACTCTAAAAACTAAGTTTACTTTCTATGAATAATGCCCGGCACAGGCTGTGCGGTAGGCATTACAATCATTTCATTGATGTTTACATGCGGAGGCCTGCTTATGGCATAATAGATGGCATCTGCAATATCCTGCGCCAATAAATTATCGAAGCCCTCATACACTGCCTTTGCCTTTTGTTCATCACCATGAAAACGCACCAAGGAGAACTCGGTTTCTACCGCACCAGGATAAATTCCAGTAACCCTTATAGGGTGCACAGACAACTCTATGCGCATGGCTTTGTTTAAAGCATCTACCGCAAATTTGGTAGCACAATACACATTGCCATTGGCATAAACTTCCTTGCCCGCAATGCTGCTAATATTCACTACATGTCCGGTTTTGCGCGCCACCATCAAAGGAATTATCTGCCTGCTTACGTACAATAAACCCTTGATATTGGTATCAATCATAGCCTCCCAATCGTCAAAATCGCCCTTATCTAAGGTAGATAATCCGCTAGCTAAGCCAGCATTGTTCACCAAAACATCAATATTTTTAAAATATTGGGGCAATGCATTTATAGCGGTCTGAACCGATTCTTTGTTGCGGATATCGAATACAGCGAGGTGAGTTTGTATGCCATATTGGTCATGAAGCGCTGTTTGTAAGACTTTTAGCCTTGGCTCTCTTCTTCCACACAATATAAGGTCGTAACCATTCTCAGCAAGTAAATAAGCAGTAGCTTCGCCAATTCCTGCACTTGCGCCTGTAATAAAAGCAATTTTCTTGTTCATTTTTTCTATTTTCGAAAACCTATCTCACAAAGATGAAAATTTCTATCGACAAATCCGAACATTACCTTTTGGTTAAATCTGAGGTAACTACCTTAACTGTAAACCATGCATTGGAGTTGGTTCAGACCGCCAAATTGCAGCTACAAGACAACACTACCTTATATGTTATTTTTGAGATGCCGGTGGTGACAGAAATAGAAAATGAAGCCAAAGAAATATTGCTCGAGTACAACCAAAGTTTGCAAGAAAATTTAGTCTTATTACTTTGTGTAGCAGATCAGCCTCATTGGCACGAAGACTTTGAAGAGATAGGATTGGTTCTGGTTCCAACCATAGGCGAAGCCGTTGAATACATTTATATGGATCAATTGGAAAAGCAATTTTTAACAGATAATGAGTAAGCAATTATGTCGTTTGAAGTAACCATTTTGGGCAATAGTTCTGCATCGCCAACGCTAAATAGACATCCAAGCGGACAGTACTTAAATATCTGCGATCACCACATTTTACTTGATTGTGGCGAAGGCACTCAAATGCAATTGCAGCGGTATAAAATTAAAAAGTCGAAACTAAGTCACATCTTTATTAGCCATGTACATGGCGACCATATTTTGGGTTTGCCAGGGCTGTTGCTGTCTATGAATTTGATGAAGCATGAACAAGCAGTGAATGTTTATGGTCCCAAAGAATTATTTGAGATTTTGGATGTATTTTTTAAGCATTCTGAAACAGAATTTACCTTTCCTTTAAACTACCATGAGATAGATCCTCATACAAGTGGATTAGCCTTGGAGAACATGTATTTTAGGGTGAAACATTTTCCTTTATACCATAGGGTACCTACCATTGGTTATGTGTTTGAGGAACGATTTAAATTAAAGAAATTAAATGTGGAGGCTTGTCAGAAAAACAAGGTTCCTTTTACTTTTTTTAACGATATAAAAATGGGCAAGGATTATATTACTCCAGAAGGGAAAAGACATAGGAATGAGGACTTAACTTTCCCCTCTAACCAACCCATTTCTTATGCCTATTGTTCTGATACCATTTTTGATGAGCGCGTGATAAAAGCGGTGGAGGATGCTGATTATCTATACCATGAATCTACCTTTTTGCATGACAAGTTAGAGCGTGCGATAAAAACCATGCATACAACGGCCAAACAAGCGGGTATGGTGGCTAAAAAAGCAAATGTGAACCAATTGATCATTGGACATTTTTCTTCGCGCTACGATGATTTAACGCCTTTATTACAAGAGGCACAAACAGAGTTCGAAAACACCCAATTAGCTATTGAGGGAAAAACCTTTATTTTGGAATAATTGGTTCGAACCGATAAAAAAAAAGAACATGATGGAAACCTTTACGCCGAGCAATTGGCAAGATTATGAATTACTGGATTGTGGAAACTTTGAGAAACTAGAGCGCTTTGGCTCGGTTATCTTAAGAAGGCCAGAACCGCAAGCTTTATGGGATAAGGTTTGGGATGAGATTGAATGGAAGAAATTAACCGACATTACTTTTAGGCAAAAAGGGAGTCACAGTGGAGAATGGATTAACCCTAAAAAGAAGCCATCTAAGTGGCCTATGATGTATCAACATCCTATGTATAAGCTCAAGTTTAATTTGTCGCTTACTTCTTTTAAGCATGTGGGAATTTTTCCAGAGCAGGCTGCCAATTGGGATTATATTTATTCGCATTTAAAGGGCATTCAAGAGGCTAGGTTCTTGAATCTTTTTGCGTATACGGGTGGTGCAAGTATTGCGGCTAAGGCGGCAGGGGCAGATGTTACGCATGTAGATTCTGTGAAGCAAGTTATTGGCTGGAGCAGAGAAAACATGGAATCATCTGGCTTAGATAATATTCGTTGGGTGGTTGAGGATGCTATGAAATTTGTGAAGCGTGAAGTAAAACGTGGCAAAACTTACCATGGAATTATTTTGGACCCACCTGCTTATGGCATTGGTGCCAATGGCGAGAGATGGCAATTAGAGGAAAGCATTAACGAGCTATTAAAAGACATTGCAACGATATTAGACCCTAAGGAACATTTCTTGATATTAAATGTATATTCATTGGGATTAAGTGCGCTATTGGTTCAAAACTTGGTGCAACAGAACTTTCCTGCTGCAAAGCAAATGCAAAATGGTGAGCTGTACTTACAAGCTAAATCTGGGGTACAATTGCCTTTAGGAATTTTGTGCAGGTACGAGCATAAATCATAAGCTATAGCGATAAAAAAATAGGCTGTCACATGAATTGTAACAGCCTATTTTTTTTATCTTAAACCAGAGTTTAAGAGCGTAATTATACTTTGTATTTCTTCTTAATTTGGAAGAAGTAACTTCTACTAATTTCAAAAGGCTTTTCGATACCTTTTAAGAATAAGCGACCTGTATCGTTTGTCCACTTTTCAATCTTACTTACGTTCAATAAATTTACGATGGTAGAACGGTGAATTTGAATAAACACTTCACTAGGTAAACGGTTATCCCAATTTTTAATTGAGTTGTAGGTAATACTTAACTTGCCATCATTCATGTAAATCTTGGTGTAATTACCAAAAGCCTCAATATAATTGATGTCTTGTATCTTAATGAAAGTTAGCTTACCATCAAAGTTTAACAAGATGATTTGATCGGCCTTAAAACGCTCTTCCTCTTCACCAATACTTGAGCTTAAAACACCCTCTTCACTCATTTCTGTCACCCTATCAATTGCCTTTTTAAGCCTATCACTGCTGATAGGTTTTAAAATATAATCCACGGCATTTAATTCAAATGCTTTAATGGCAAAATCTGGGTGGGAAGTAATGAAAATAATTTTGGGACTACAATTGATTTCATTCAATAAATCAATTGAGGTTAAACCATTTAAATCGATGTCAAGAAAAACCAAATCAGGTTTGGTTTCGTTGATCACTTCTCTTGCAGATTCATAGTCGGATGCCTCTCCAATAATCTCGATGTTTGGGAAGCCATCTAAGACTTTTTTTAGCGTAGCACGCATCATGTCTACATCGTCTACTACTACTGATTTGATTGTATCTTTGGCCATAATTGATTCTGAACCCTTTCTAGGCACTGATTTTACAACACCCATATCCAACATTTTGTATTTACTGCAAAAAAATACTTATAATTCAATTTTACTAATTTCAAACGCTTTAAAATTACAAGTACCTATTTATCAATGTATTAATAATTAAAATTTTATTTGTTTTGAGGAAATTTCAATGCAAAAAAACTACACATTTTCTTCCTTTTCAACTTGGTTGTTTGTTTCGGGTCTCATTTGAGGGAAAAACAATACGTCTTGAATAGAAACTTGGTTGGTCATAAGCATACACAAACGGTCAATTCCAATTCCAATTCCAGCTGTAGGTGGCATGCCATATTCTAATGCCCTTAAAAAATCGTGGTCAATAAACATAGCTTCATCATCGCCTCTTGCCATCAACTCAACTTGCTCTTCAAAACGGGCCCTTTGGTCAATAGGATCATTTAACTCGGTGTAAGCATTGGCAATTTCTTTTCCATTCACCATTAATTCAAATCGCTCTACCAAACCTGGCTTTGTTCTATGTTTTTTGGTTAGCGGACTCATTTCAATAGGGTAATCGATGATATAGGTAGGTTGGATAAAGTTGCCTTCGCATTTTTCGCTAAACAATTCATCAATTAACTTACCTTTTCCCATACTAGGAGACACCTCAATATGGAGTTTCTGACAGACTTCGCGCAGGCCATTTTCATCCATTTCGCTCACATCAAAACCAGTATATTCCTTTATGGCATCAAAGATAGAAATTCGTTTAAAAGGTGCTTTAAAATTTAAGACATTCTCTCCCATTTGAACTTCAGTAGTACCATGTAAATCGAGTGCTACTTTCTCCAACATTTTTTCTGTAAAATCCATCATCCAAAAATAATCTTTATAGGCTACATAGAACTCCAAAATGGTAAATTCTGGATTGTGGGTTCTGTCCATTCCTTCATTTCTAAAGTTGCGACTAAACTCATACACCCAATCAAAACCACCTACGATTAATCTCTTGAGGTAAAGTTCATTTGCAATGCGCAAATAAAAGGGCACATCAAGTGCATTGTGATGGGTAATAAAAGGCTTTGCAGCTGCACCTCCTGGAATATTTTGCAATACAGGTGTGTCTACTTCTAAAGCGCCATGATCATTCAAAAAATCACGTATAGAACGTATCATTTGAGAACGCTTTAGGAATGTTTCTTTCACATGCGGATTCACAATTAAATCTGCATAGCGTTGGCGGTACCTAAACTCGGGATCAGTTACGGCATCAAATGTTTCACCTTCCTTTTCTTTAACAATAGGAAGCGGATGAAGTGCTTTAGAGAGTAAAGTAAATGATTTAGCGTGAATAGAAATTTCGCCTGTTTTTGTGGTAAAAACAAAACCTTTGATTCCAATAATATCTCCTATATCAAGCAACTTTTTAAAGACCACATCGTATTGCGATTTGTCTTCACCTTCACAAATATCATCCCTGCGCACATATACTTGAACTTTTCCTGCATCATCTTGGATAACAGCAAAGTTTGCCTTACCCATATCTCTCACACTCATGATTCTTCCTGCAATACTAATATCCTTCCACTTGGCATCCTCTGGATTGCTTGCGTAATTGTCTTTTATACCCACAGAGGTAGCATTTACTTCAAACAATTCTGGTGGATAGGCATTAATACCCATCTCTGTTAAATCAGCTAATTTTTGGCGACGGATTCTTTCCGGTTCACTTAAATGGTTTACATTTTCCATATGGGGGGCAAAAATAGGCATTCCGAGCTAGCTATAAAATTAAACTTTTTGATTTAGGAGAGAATCAGACTAGAAGGCAAAAAAAAAGCAGTGGATGATCCACTGCTTTTTAGAATATTCTTCTATCTGTTAAGGCTTAACATATATTTTGGTAGCATCTCTGTATCCTGATAGGTTCTTGTACCAATCTGGAGAAAGGTTTCCTCCGCTCTGAACCCACTCAGCAAACTTCTTATGTGCCTGAATAATTTGAATTTTCTCATAAGGATAGTCAAATTTTTCTGGGATGGCAATGGCATAAGGTAAGCCTGTTTTGGTTTTATAATAAACTCCAGCAGCAGGGTCTGTTGCATCTGTATTGGTTCCAAGCACATCTGTATTCACCATAGAGGTAGGCGTTTTGCCAGGAAGATGTACTTCATAACCTCTGCCTTTATCAGCCTCATCAATGTAGATGAACGGATTAAATGTCCCAACTGTTGCCTCTACCGCTGTGGTTAATGTCATTCTTGCAAACAAGGTATCTGTTTCCACATAAGTTTTTCCTTCTAAGGTATTATAGGTACCGATTAAGGCTTTTGAGTTTGCAAACACTTTAAGAATGGCAGCACTTGGTTGAGATTCTAAACCAATAACTGTTGTTCCACTGTTGATGGTCACATTGCTTTTGTTGAAAGGAAACTCTACAGAAAATGCATTTTTAAATACACCACCCGCAGCCCTCAATTTATATTTTGCGTTTAAGTCTTTAATTTGGTTCAGACCGTTGGTTACAGCATGGTATTGGAAATCTACCACCACATCATTCAAATCATAATCGCCTTTACTTGGCCACAAATCTTCAAAGGCAACTGTTGCCATGCCAGTTTTAGAAGGATAGTACACATTAAATGCCCTAGAGGCATCATTTGGATACTCATCATAATCATCATTTACGCCATCCTCATCTATATCTTTACTAGGGGTGGTGGCAATTACATTGGTTGTTTCTATCGCTTTAACTGGATTTGCAGTAGCATATACAATAACATCATTGAAATCATTATCACTACTTCCATCTCTATTCAAATCTTCAAAACCAATCAAGAAGCGTTGTGTAGGGTTATCATATAACAAAACTACGTGCTCTTTGTTGGCTGGATTCGTTTCAGGATTCATAGATTTTATGGTGGTATAAAATCCTAATCCAGCACCAGGTTTAACACCATTCCATGCATTGGCTGCAATGGCAAATCCAATTGCTGTATCTGCACCAAATCTTCCAATTTTTACTTTGTTACCCGACACCAATCCACCGCCACTGCCAGAATATGAAGCGTTAGGAAATATTGCGATAAAAGAATCTACCTGACTAATAGTAGTAGGCTTGCTGTTTACATTATATACAAAATAGAATAATGAATTTTGGTAACCAGCACCTTCATGCACAAAAGTAATCCAAACATCACATTGCTCTTTTAAAATAAGATTACGTTCTACTGAAGCCGACAAATAGCCTGGGTTAAAAGTAGGTACGGGTGCTCTTTCTGGCAATGAAGCATTGATATCAGATAAGAATGTTTGACTTATTGCATCATTAGGTGATACCAAATAGTTTGGAACACCAGCACCATTATAGGTACCTAATCTAAATGAATATTGTGAAGTACCTTTACCCAAAGCTGGCTTAGGATAACTCTTGTTTACATCAGCAGTAGTAATCCTTTGAGGGTTGCTGCCACCAATAACCACATTCCCTTTACTGTTTGCAATGTTCATCAAAACATTGTTTGGCAATCCTATATAATCTGTATTAATTACAACTTGCTTTAAGGCCAATGGTAATTCTGGCTTAGCTACTAAAATTCCACTTGCATTTGTAGCTCCACTGTATAAAATAACCCCTCCATCTTCTGGGGTTGCTGTCATAATATCTATTCTTATTCCTTTTAATGGCTTATCGTCGTTACCCATTAAGGTAATTGTTAGCTCTCCATTGGCAGAAGTGGTATAATTAAACCCTGGAGGAACCACCAATTCGCTCATATCCGTTATATCATTATCTAGGATAGGATCTGTTGTTTTTTCACTATCTTTTTTACAAGCAGCTAAGCTTAGTAAAAGCATCGCGGAAAAAATGTATCTTTTCATATGTTAATCTATTTAATTACCAGAAGGCAATGTTTGAACCAAATCATAAAATATTGATTATCAACTAATCAATGAAAGTAAAAATGCCCAATTTGAAACTTCTTCCCCAGACCATTCCAAAAACTGGAATTTTTACTTGAAACCATACACAAAGTTATTCAGATTTCTTAATACGCCAAATATTTGTTTTTGCTTTCTGACCCATGCTCGATTCATAATCAACATGGTGATAGCTTGAAACCTTTTCGTAGTATGTCTTTGCAATGGAGGGATAATTTAAATGCTCATAAATTAATCCAATTTGCAAACAAGAATTAGGCAACAAATAAGTATTAACACCCATCCCCAAATCAAGGCATTTTTTAAAATGGGATAAGGCATCTGTATACCGCTTTTGTTCTTGTAATACGCGTGCAATTCTATACTCCAATTCAATGCATTGATACTTACTTGGTAGTTTGTCTGAACGCAAGCTCACTAATATTTCTTGCGCCCTTTCATAGTAACCTCCATCAAACAAAACCCTTGCTTCCAGCAAACTTTTAGATGGAAAAATTCCTTTAGCTAAATCTGTATTTACCAGTTTCAATTCAGAGCCAGCATCCTTGGTATTCTTGGCCATTAAATCGTGGTAGATGATAAATTTATTGGTATCATTTTGCAACCAAGCTATCCAAGATAATTTTTGATATGCATCTTTCACAGAGCCTTTGGTGGTGCTAAAGGCAATATATTTTTTATACCAAATGGCCGCGCTAACATCCAATTGATGCAACAAATAATCGCCCATCAATAAATTAAAATAAGTAATATTTTCATAGTCTGAACCAATAGGCCTTGCGCGCAAGGTAGCCAGTGCAATGTCGTTCTCGCCACATTTACCCGCAGTATAGGCGCGTACATAACAATGCATGAGGTTGTTTTTATAATCGGCAGAAGCATTTTTATAATAGCTCCAAGCTTTGTTTTTATCCTGACTAAAATTCAATAATATCAAAGTATAAATGGTAGAGGCTTGCTGTTGCTCGAGCATAGGTTCGGAACTGCCCAATTTTAAGTAATCTTCTAAAATCTTTAATCCCTTTTGAAAATCGCCTTCCAATCCAGCCACGTTAACCACCCAATGATATTGAGGAGGAAAACTACCAATCAAAGCCATGAGTGCTCCTAGCTCTTTTTTATGTCCGCTAAAATTTGGGAATTTTTTCTCGTTGGCATTCACCTCGTGGTAGGCATTTCTAAAATCCCAAGCAGCAGATAAGTATTCATTAAACGCTCCTTTAACAAAGGCCGCTTGCAAATAAACACTCCCCTTAATAAACCTTTTATAAGGCGAATCATCTGGTAATTTTTGAACAAGTATCAACAATTCATTGTTTACCTTTTCAAATTCGGGCAACAATTTCTTGTCTTGTTGCACCATAATGTGAAAGAAAGTGGAATAGTGAATGAGATAGTGAACTGCAATATTATCGGGTTGCTTAGCAAGTTCTTCCTCCAGAGCCAAATTCGCTTTTTTTAACCTAAGCGATGCAATATGAATTTGAATCTCCTTGAGCTTAGGAGTATATTCAAAGTAAGCAGCATAGGTTTGCAAAGAATAAACCCATGCAAAAACTAAGAGAATAAAAGATTTAAAATATTTAGGTAAAACGCGCAACACGTTTAGGTCAGTTAACATACCAAAAAGAATGAGCCCACAAAATAACGAAATTCAACTCAAAAAAAAAGTCGCCCATTTGAGCGACTTTTTTTTAAAATTTAAATTCCAATGTGACTTCCTCTGAAAGAGCCGCATCTGTTAAAACGCGACCACAATTTTCGCAAACAATAATTTTCTTACGTTGCTTAATATCGCTTTGTCTTTGAGGAGGAATACCTGCAAAACATCCACTGCAGCTATCTCTATCAATGGTTGCTACACCAATACCGTTTTTTACGCTCTTGCGAATTCTATCATATGAATGAACCAAACGCTCATCTGCAACTTTCACTGCGTTGGCTCTTACTTTCATTAACTCGTCTTCTTCTTTTTGGGTCTCTTCAACAATATTATCCAATTCAGATTTCTTGTTCTTAAGATCCACAACACGACCTTCTAATTCTAATTTCAAAGAATCAATCGCCATTTTCTTTTGCTCAATATCAAACTGAGTGTTCTTGATTCTCTTCTCTAAAGCTTGTTGCTCTAAACCTTGAATTTCGATTTCTTTATTCAATGCATCAAACTCGCGGTTATTTTTTACATTGTCTAATTGCTTTTCGTATTTCTTCACCAAGGCCTTTGCATCAGCAATCTTTCCTTTGTTAGCCGCAATAGACTCATCCATCTTTTTAACCTCAGCCGAAAGATTTTCTAAACGAGTTTCTTGCCCTACAATTTCATCTTCCAAATCACTAACCTCCATTGGCAGTTCACCCCTAATGGCGGTTAACTTTCCAATTTTAGAATCGATCAATTGAAGCTTGTATAAAGCTCTTAGTTTTTGTTCTATGCTAGTTTCTGTAGCGCCTGCCATATTTAAAAATAATAATTTATCGGGTTAGTATCAGTTTTTGATAAAAGGACTGCAAAAGTAGGAAATTTTTTGAGAATCAACTCAATTAATAAAGATTTAGTGAATTTTTCGCTCTCATAATGACCGATATCAGCAATTAGAATGGCCTTTTCGGCATCAAAAAATTCGTGGTATTTAAAATCGGCACTCACAAAAGCATCTGCACTTTGTTGCATGGCTGCCTTAAGCAAAAAGCTCCCAGCGCCCCCACAAACAGCTACTCGCTTGATTTTCTTATGTTTAAATGGAGTATATTTAATGGTATTCAATTCCATCCTTTGCTTAAGGTGCGCCAAAAACGCTAATTCATCCATTTCCTCTGGCAATTCGCCTATTAATCCTGAACCTACTTCTGGATTTTGGTTAAGCAATGTATACAAATCGTAAGCTACCTCTTCGTAGGGGTGAGCCTTTTTGAGGGCACTTACGACAGCAGAAGCTAGGTTTGCGGGCAAAATGAGCTCCAACCTGCCTTCTGAAGCTTGGTGCCTTTCTCCTAGGCTCCCAACAAAAGGATTTGCCCCCGGGTTGGCTTTAAAACTCCCCTCTCCCACCAAACTAAAAGCACATTCGCTGTAATTGCCAATTTGTCCGGCCCCAGCCTCAAATAGTGCCTCTTGAACTGTTTCTAGGTGCTCCAATGGTACAAATGTCACCAATTTAAGTAAGCTTGCCGGTTTTGTTACCAGAATCTGCGTTCGGTTCAGACCGAGCCTTTCTGCAATTTTGTGGTTTACACCCAATTTGATATTGTCTAAATTGGTATGAATGGCGTAAATGGCAATATTTTTCTGAATGGCCAGTATAATTGCGCGCTCCACATCGGTTTTGCCATTGAGTTTCTTGATGCCCCCAAAAATCACTGGGTGGTGAGCCACAATAAGGTTACAGCCAGTGTTTACGGCCTCTTGCACCACTTCCTCCGTACAATCTAGCGTAATTAAAACCTGGCTTATTTCCATTTGGTCTGAACCAACCAATAATCCACAATTATCGTAAGACTCTTGGTAACTCAGCGGCGCCAAGGATTCTAGGTAACTACTTAATTCTTTAACTTTCATTGGCCTTGCTGTTTTTGAATTTCAATTCGCGGTATTTTTTGAACCACGCCATGTGCTGAAAGCTGCGGATAAACCATACTTTGAGCCAAATTACAGGATATAAAAATAGGTTTAACACGGCCGCCTGCATAGGAAAATGCTTAAATCCAACCTCTATATATTCTCGGTAGCCCTTCATGCGCTTGTGGTAGGTAGCACCTTGGATATCGTAATAGGCAATGATGGTATCGGTAAAAACTTTTTCGGTCTGAACCGATTTAAAGACACGGATAAACCACTCGCCATCTGCCACCAAACTGTATTGAATATTGAAAAATCCTACTTCATTGAACAAGGTTCTTTTGGCAAAAGTGGCTTGGTGACAAATGGGATAATGGCTGTAGAACATAGGAAAATCAACTGCTTTGCCCGTAATGTAGTTTACACCTGTAGGCTCGTTCTTGGTTTCCACCTTGCCATAAATTAAATCGGCCTGAGCCAAGGTAGGGTTTCCAAAAATATCTTGCAACACATCTTTACGGTAAAAAGAATCGCCCGCATTGAGGAAGTACACATACTCTCCTTTTGCGGCCTTAATCCCTTTGTTCATGGCATCGTAAATGCCTTTGTCTTTTTCTGATATGAGCGTTCCTATATAAGGCCTAAAAGCCTCAATTTTTTCTAAGGTTCTATCTTTGCTACCCCCATCAATTATCACCAATTCAAAGTTATTGAAACTTTGTGCAATGGCCGATTGAAGCGTTTCTTCAATTAATTTTTCGGCATTATAACAAACAGTAATTAAGCTTAATTTGAGGGGACTATTCATTTGTTTATTTGTGGGTTGGATACAAATGAATGTTCTAGAATTTTGGACAATTACACTTGCGGTCTCTTGCAATGCCTTTGTGCGAAGAACAAGATTGAAGGCACACCAAACTTAATAAGGTCATAACAATTAAAATGAATCCTGCTTTACTTCTCATCTTACAAAATTATAAAAACCAACGAGATTTTGTTAAACTTGCAGCTTATTAGTAAAAACATGGAGATATTAGAGATTGTTAAGGAACTACTTACCAACACCAAAGGTTTTTTAGAAGCCTTTGTTTCTGACCACGGCCTTTGGATTTATGGCTTGCTTTTTTTAATTGTTTTTTGTGAAACCGGATTGGTGGTACTTCCGCTGTTACCAGGCGATTCGCTGTTGTTTACAGCAGGAGTTTTGGCAGGGAATGTAAACAACAATTTGGATGTGTTTGTAATTATTATATTGCTAATTCTTGCGGCATTAATGGGCGACAATACCAATTATTTTATTGGCAAATTTTTGGCTAAAAAGGGGGAAGGCGCTAAATTGTTTGGCCTTTTCACCATTAAAAAAGAGTATATTACCAAAACCGAGGAATTTTATGAAAAGCATGGCTCTGTTGCCATCATCATAGCCAGGTTTGTTCCTATTGTGAGAACCTTTGCGCCATTTGTGGCAGGGGTTGGAAGCATGCAATACAGCAAATACATTACCTATTGTATCATTGGAGCTGTACTTTGGGTATCGAGCATTACCCTAGCGGGGTATTTCTTGGGAAGTAATCCATGGGTACAAAAGAACTTCGAGAAAGTTGTTTTTGGCATCATCATTGTGTCTGTTTTGCCTGTAATCTTTCAGGTATTAAAACATCGCTTTGCTAAGAAATAAATCGCTTCTACTTTTTATCATTTGTTTCCTGCTCACTGGGCTTACCTATGCTGAGCGGAGCAGTGGGTTTTGTTCGGTTGCTGAGGATGAAAAGGGTGTGGAGGTACTTTATATCCAACCCGGCACCGAGTTTATGTGCATTGAGTGGAATAGTATCCGCAATAGAATTTGGATAGATGCGTGGGTTCAGACCGAAAAATTATATGACGGATTGCGCTTAACCGAAAAAACCAAAATATATGATGCTTCTCTTAAAATGATTGGCAAAGTGAGTGTTTCTTTTAACCCCATGAAATTGTTGGAAGAGCGCGATAGCATGACGCATATTATTATTGGGGGCTACTTAGAAAAAAACTGTATTGATCAAAAGTCTATTGCAGAAAATGATTTGAGTTTATTGCTTGAGAAGGCCGAAAACAATGAGAAACTAGCCTACTTTGAAGAGTTTTTAAAAAAGTTTCCTTTTACACAAACCATTGAGAACAATCAATACAGTTCATATCTTTTGACGCAACCAGATTTTGTTAAGCAAAGTCTATATCCTAGGTTACTTTTGGTGTTTTATAAGAACGAATTAATTGCTATTTTTCACACGCAAAAAGTGCGTGTAAAAAGATACGATTCTATTGAAATGGGGAGTCAGTATAAAATGATTTATAACTCTAAGTTTAGCGAGCATACCAAGAAAGAAATGGTTGAGATTTATAAGAAGAAAATTAACAACTAAGGAAGGTTTGATGAAAGTAACAGATAAAATTTATGTAGCCGGACATAGAGGAATGGTGGGCTCTGCGGTCTATAGGAAATTGGCAAGAGAAGGTTTTCAGAACTTAATTGTGAGAACATCATCAGAATTAAATTTAACGCAGCAACAAGAAGTTGCTCAGTTTTTTGAAAAAGAGAAACCCGATTATGTTTTTTTGGCTGCAGCAAAAGTTGGAGGCATACAGGCAAACAATACCTATAGGGGTCAGTTTTTATATGAAAACCTAATGATTCAAAGCAATGTGATTCATCAGAGTTTTTTGCATGGGGTAAAGAAATTGGTATTCTTTGGCTCGAGCTGTATTTACCCTAAATTAGCACCACAGCCTTTGCAGGAGGAAAGTTTGTTAACGGGCGAATTAGAGCCTACCAATGAGCCCTATGCCATTGCAAAAATTAGTGGCATCAAAATGTGTGAAGCTTATTGGGACCAATACAATTGCAATTTTGTCTCAATTATGCCTACCAATTTATATGGGTATAACGACAATTATCATCCTGCAAATTCGCATGTTTTGCCCGCCTTAATACGCAAGTTTCATGAGGCCAAAGAAGCAAATTCTCCTGAAGTTGAAATTTGGGGTACTGGCACTCCGCTGCGCGAGTTTCTGTTTGTGGATGATTTGGCCGATGCCGCATATTTGGTGATGCAGCAATACAATGAAAAGCAATTTTTGAATATTGGTAGTGGAAGCGATTTAAGTATTAAAGAATTGGCCTTATTGGTTAAAAAGGTGATTGGATTTGAAGGGGAACTTAAATTTAACACAGATAAACCAGATGGTACTCCGCGCAAATTAATGGACATCACAAAGATCAAATCGCTAGGCTGGGCACCCAGTATAGCGCTTGAGGAAGGAATCTCCTTGGCGTATAGCGACTTTCTGCTTGGGAAAAATAAAATTTAAAAAAAAATAAAATTTCCCATTTTGCAACAAAATTAGCATATTTGTATCTCGACCCCCGAATATGGCAAAAGCTAAAAGTAGTTATAAAATCTTCGTAGTAGAAGATGATACATGGTATAGGAATTTCCTAAATTATACGCTGCAATTAAACCCAGATTATGAAGTTCAAACTTTTGAAAATGGAAAAGATTGTTTAGACAACCTGCATCAGAAGCCCGATTTAATCACAGTTGATTACTCTTTACCCGGCATGAACGGGGTTGAGTTAATTAAAAAAATTAAGGACTTAGATGAATCTATCCAATTGATTGTAATATCTGGTCAGGAAGATGTTGGCACCGCTGTTGAATTATTGAAACTTGGCGTATTCGACTACATCATTAAGAATGAAGATACCAAGCCCAGGTTGTTAAATTCGGTTCAGAACGGATTAATAAATGTTACTTTAAAAACCGAAATTACTGAGTTAAGGGAAGACTTGGGAAAGAAGTACGATTTTTCTAAGACCATTATTGGCAACAGTGATGCTTTGAAAAAAACTTTTTCATTGATTGAAAAGGCCGCTTCGAGTAAAATAACGGTATCTATTACTGGGGAAACAGGAACGGGTAAGGAATTGGTGGCAAAAGCCATACATTATAATAGCGAGAGAAAGCGTAGTGCATTTGTGGCGGTTAACGTGGCTGCAATTCCAAAAGAGCTCATAGAAAGTGAATTATTTGGTCACGAAAAAGGCTCTTTTACTGGGGCAGATGCGCGCCGCATTGGTAAATTTGAACAAGCCATAAAAGGCACGATATTTCTGGATGAAATTGGAGAGCTTGACCTAAATTTACAGGCGAAACTATTGCGCGTATTGCAAGAGCGGGAAGTTACCCGAATAGGAAGTAATAATGCGATACCCATAGATGTTAGAATCATTGTTGCTACGCATAAAAATTTAGCACAGGAGGTACAAGACGGAAGATTTAGAGAAGATTTATATTATCGTTTGCTTGGATTACCTATTCATTTGCCACCTTTAAGGGATAGGGGAAATGATGTAGTTCACTTAGCTAAATACTTTATAGATGAATATGCTGTAGAGAATAAAACAGGTAAGATTCTTTTGAGCAATGAGGCACAAAAGAAATTGATGGATTACTCTTACCCAGGAAATATAAGGGAATTAAAAGCCATCATAGAATTATCATGCGTGATGTGTGATGGCAACCAAATAGAATCAAAAGACATAACATACAACTCTGAGAAATCAATCAACAATATTCTGTCGCAAGAGATGACCTTTGATGATTACAGCAACCTCATTATTAAATTTTACTTAGACAAGTACGACGACAATGTGATTGCGGTTGCTAAAAAATTAAACATTGGAAAATCTACCATTTACAGAATAATGAAAACTGATTCATTTCAAAAAATATATAAAAAATAAGGCACAATGAAAAAAACTCTTTTAGCGCTTGACGATGAATTAAGCATATTAAAAATCTTAGATTTTTATTTTAATAAAACCTATAATGTTGTTGCCAAGCAAAATGGTAAAGAAGCATTGGAATGGATGCAACAGGGTGTTATTCCTGATGTAATTATTGCAGATGTAAATATGCCTGAAATCAATGGATTAGAATTTATTAGACAAATTCGCTCAAGCGGATTCTTTAAAGATGTTCCATTGATTATGCTTTCTGGTAATGAAGGCTCTAGCGATAAAATCAAGTGTTTAAAGGCAGGTGCAGATGATTACCTCATCAAGCCTTTTAATCCAGAGGAGTTAGAGGCCCGTATAGATAATATTTTCAGAAGACTCAAAAAAGTATAACCATGCCAACAAATCTATCAAAGGATAGGATTGCTTTTGTATCTGCTGATGCCGATTCAATTGTAGAATTTTCTCATCTTTTTAAGGAAGATTTTGAGATTTTTCATTTCGATAATATTTTCCAATTTATACAGTGGACCAATTTGAACGATGCTGTTAAATTGGTGGTAACTTATTCTGATTTACTAGGAGCAAATGGAATAACTTTAAGGAAGAACTGCAAAAATGTTCCTAAAACAGCAAGTGTTCCCTTTGTATTAATTGTAGATAGAATTACAGAGGCAAATAGAAATATTGCCTTGCTTGAGCAATTTGCTGATATCTTTGAAAGGCCGGTTAAGCATGATGAATTTATGTTGCGTGCAAGTTACTTAATTAACAATCCACCTAGGTATCACAAATCAATTGTAAATAGCCAAAGTATTTTCCCTAAATATAGTATACCTATAGCAAAAAGGGTTTTCGACATTGTTTTTGCCTCATTGGCTTTAACGTTTTTGTTGCCTTTCTTCTTGATTTTCGCTTTAATTATTGCATTAGAATCTAAAGGTCCAGTTTTCTATGCTGCAAAAAGGGTTGGATCAGGCTATACCTTATTTGATTTTTATAAGTTTAGGTCGATGAGACAAGGCGCAGATGCCATGTTGAAAAACTTGAAACATTTGAATCAATATAGCGGTACCGGTAAACCAGAAACATTAGAAGATTTCAAGAATTTTGTTTGTGCAGAATGCAAAGACTCTAACAGCTCTTGCAAAAACAAATTGTACATGGATGGTGAAATGATTTGTGAAAAGGTTTTCTCTGACTATAAGCGTGTGAAAGATGGCTCTAAGTTCATTAAAATTGAAAATGATCCTCGCATCACTCGTTTTGGCAAATTTATGCGCAATACCAGTATCGACGAGTTGCCTCAATTGGTGAATGTATTAAAGGGAGATATGAGTATTGTTGGGAACAGACCATTGCCTTTGTATGAGGCCGAAAAATTAACCACAGATCAATTTGCCTTAAGATTTATGGCTCCTGCAGGAATTACGGGTCTTTGGCAGGTAACTAAAAGAGGCAAAGGCGGACCAATGAGCGAAGAAGAGCGCATGGAGTTAGACAATGAATATGCTAAGAACTATTCTTTTTGGCACGACATTGGAATTATTTTAAGAACGATTCCCGCACTTTTCCAAAAGGAGAATGTTTAATTAGATTAGAGGGTTTAAAATCCATTTTAAAGAGGATTCTCTTAAGATAGCATATTAAAAAGAGGCTGTTTCTAATGAAACAGCCTCTTTTTTTGTTTGAAGGGCTAGTGTATTACTCCAGTTCACGATTCTACTACAATTTATCAGCTTTAAGGCAAACTTAAGAAGACTAGCCGAACCAATTGTAAAAGGAAATCTTCCTTGCCAATACTTTGTTTCCATTTAAATATTGTATAAAGCTATAACGACTAAAAGGTTTTATAAAGCTTGGATAATCCTTTATTTACAAAACACAAATCTCCCAATTAATAGCACAGAAGCAGGATCTTCATATTGCTATGCAATTGTTCTGCTTTGGGCATTTAAAGATGGAATGCTTGGCATTAACAATAAAACAATGTCTTAGCATGAAACACTTCTAGCTATGCTTTTAAAGCCCATTGTCTGTGATTAACAACTTTGGTGTATGCCAAGACAATGAATATACTTTGAATCATATTGAAAAGCACTAAATGCAAAAAAGCTGCCCCAAAATTTCTTTCGGGACAGCCTTTTCAATGCAACAATTAAGTTGCCAAGTTACCTATTATTCTTTAATCAACTTGCGGGTAATCACTTCAGAACCTTTTCCGATTTTGATTACATAAATACCCGTTGAAAGCTTGTTAAGAGCAGGCAATTGGATACTAGTTTGTGAATCCGATTGAGTAAGCTCACCTTTATAGCAAACTTTACCAAATAAATCAACTATTTCAACTTGGATTAAGGCATTATCAGCCTTAGTGAAGCCAATGCTTAGTTGATCTTTGAAAGGATTAGGATACACTGCGATTTCTTCACCAGCTTCTTTAGAGAAGTCAACAACCCTAACTGGAGAATATTCAAAGCTACCATCCTTATCAATCATTTTAAGTCTGTAATAAGCACGACCAAAAGCAACCACAGGAGCTACCGCTTTATCTTCAAATAAGTAGTTAACTACCCTACTAGAATTTCCAGCAGCTTTTACTTCGCCAATTTTTTCAAATGATTTACCATCCTCAGTGCGCTCAATTTCGAATAAAGCACTGTTTACTTCACTGGCTGAAGACCAATTTAACAAAGCATCTTCATCGCTTCTGATTGCTTCAAAACGAGCTAATTTAACTGGCAATGGAGCAATGTCTGTTGTACCTGTGAATTCACCAATACCGGTTAAACCAGTAACTGTAAAATTATTGTTCAAGGTATCTACAGTTGTCATGGTAGAACCAAAATGTGTCCATGAACCAGTGGTAGCAGTAAATCTTCTTGCCATTTTGATATCAGTAGCAAAAGGAACTTTACCCAACATATTAGGGTCGTACGTTAATTTTAAATCAAAATCAAAACCTGTACCGCCTGTTGGAACTAATCTCCAGAACACATCCATATATTCTGCACCTGGATTTCTGTTTCCATTGGTAGGATCATTTACAAGTGCACCTGTATGGTAAGTACCAGCAATTGCAGTTGGTAAAGTACCTGCAAAACCCCATGTTAAGCTTGCAACAGTATCACCAAATGAAATCATATGTTGTGTATTTGAAGCAGCAATAGACCCGGTAATAGTTAATGGAGAAGGTGTAGAAGTTGGTGTGATTTCATAAGCCCCAATATCTGGTGTTCCAGTTAAAACGGCAGTACTTCTTGTAGCTCCACTTAAGTCATTGTTTACAAAAGTTGTTTGCTGAGCTCTACCATTAGAAGCCCAGGCAGTAGCACTAGAAACTAACGGACGTAAATTAGTGCTTGAAGTAAAGTCAATATTTGCAAATAATGAACGTCTATCACTTCCAGTATACATTGCATTTCTAAATGTGTTGTACATGGTTGTTGGAGCATAGTTTGTTCCATTTAGGTATGCAAAATTTGCAGTTCCAGTGTAATACAAGTTATTGTTTACTTGAACAGATCCTTGAATTGCAGGAAGGTTACCATAATAAACAGCATAACCATTAGCAGAATAAAGAATATTGTTTATTAACCTAACATTTGTAGTAGCTACAACTTGTGGAACAGAAACATTTGTGGTATTTCCAAATATGTAATAAGCATAAGTAGTTGAAGGAGACATTACCCTTACAGTATTGTTCATAAAGTAAATATTTGCACCATTGGCGAAATAAATACCATACTGAGTGCTAGTTCCCGTCATGTTAACAGCATTATTGTTTACTCTAGCAACACCACTTTCTCCATAATAGTTACACTGTGAAATGAAAATACCATAGATACCAGCAATGTTTTGGATATTGTTACCAATAACCTCCATATCACCAGAAACACTTTGTAGGTAATAGCTATAATAACCATAGCTTGGATTACCATCAAGGAAGTTACCTCTGATCTTAGGATTGTTTCTATTCATCAAGTATAAACCTGCCCAATATGGCTGGAAAAAGGTATTTGAATCAACTACCAATCCAGTTGAGAATAAGTTTATGATGTTTTGACCACCTAAGTACATAGAGTATGATCCATAACGGAAGTTGTTTCCAACAAATGTCAAGAATGTTGCATTATCACCAGTTGGACCATAAACTACTGCATATTGATCGGCAGTGCTAGTCGTATTTTGACCATCTAACACACAATATCTGAAAGCGATATTATTTGTGTTTGAGTTGTTATCAGCAAACTTGTTAATAGAAACCACACGACCAAAGGTTGTATTGGTATTTCTAATTGTCATTCTCTCGAAACTTACATAACCAACACCTCTTAAGCGTACGGTATAGTTATCAGCTCCTGTTGAATTTGCGCTGGTTAAAATAACGTCGGCAGCATTGTTGGTTGCTGATCTAAATACCACTCTTGTACTGTCATTTGCACCCATTATGGTGGTGATATCAACTTGAGAAGTATAAGTTCCGCTCGAAACCGAGAAATTAACATTTCCTGTTACTCCACCACAAGACAATCTGTTAACAGCATCTGCAAATGAAACAAAGTTATTAGGACCAGAACCAGCAGGGTTAATTGTGTAGTTACCACTCAAAGCACCACAGAATGAAATGGTAGTGGTGTCGTTTAAGTTTTGTGGGTCGGTTACGGTATTTGGACTAGTAGTATAAGCCTTCATAGTTACAAGACCTCCAGTAAAATTATACCTTTGGTTAGTACCACCCGGACCAGAAGTTGAATCAAAAGTTACGGTATCTGTTGCGCCTGGTAAAATAGTACCCGTATAAACCTTGGTTCTTACTAAAGTATCTACTCTATAGATTACATTAACGCTGGTAATGGTATTAATACCAAAATTCTTGATGACCACTTTTACATTCTTTTGTCCAATGGTAGTAGGTTTGCTAGGCTCCAAAATACTAACAGCACCGGCATCTTCATTTGGCTTAGTAAACTCATAAACCCCGATATCTGGATTAGTAGTGTTACGCGCATTGCCATCAATATCCTCTGAAACTGTTCCCAATGCAAAACCTGCACTATCCAATTGCGGACTAATAGACCTTAAGTTAATTGGAGAGAAGAAAGTTGGCAAGAACCAAATACTATTTGTATCAACAGTTGGAATAAAGGTTCCCATTAAAGCCCTGTAAGAAGCCAAAGTAGGGAAGATGGTATTTACAATACGGTAAGGATATGAAGAAGGAGAATTGTACACATTGTGGTTAATGGTGATGGTAGTAGTGGTTAAACTAGCTGTGTTTGTGCACCACATTGCCATTGCACCATTTGGAGCTGTAAAAATATTATTTACAATCCTTGCATTATTAGATGTAGCTGGGTTTGCATAGTTAAAATAAAGAGCACAACTCACATAAGATGCATCTGCAGAAGTATTATTAACCGCATTATAAGCTATGTCGTTGTATAAGCAACCTGCATCATAAATTCCATAAGATTGGTTTGAACCAACACCTAATTGAATCATGTTATTGGCAATGATATTTCTACTTGTTGATGTACCATTATTTTGGAATAAATAAATGGCAAAACCACCTAACTGGCCATACATTTGGTTCTTGGTAACCGAAATACCATTATCACACTGATAAATATACATTGCTGCACAGAACGTATTTAAGCCCGCTCCTGTGTTTGCAATCACATTTTTATCAATGGCAATTTTATTTTGGTAGTATGCAAAAACACCATAGTAGTAAGGACTAAGCATTACTGTGTTACGAATGATATTTCCATTTGCCTTTTGAGAAGCAGTATTAAAAAGATTAACTCCATAATAACCCCCAACTAGGCGGCAACTATCTACCAATAAATAATTACAGTTATTACCCGCAGTATTAGGATTTAAATTGTTAGCACTAGAAATAATTGGTGCGAATGTGCTAAATCCTACTGTAAGAATGGCTGTTTTAACAGAGCATCTAATAACGCTATTACTATCTGCAGCATTCATGAATAGAACTCCATAACCACCACCACTCATTGCAGTGTTTTCAATACTTAAATTTCTAAAAGTAAAGTGTTTTGCGCCATCCATTAAAATGGTTGCTCTTTGTCCAGAACCATCATGTACTATTCTGGTAGTAGCAGAGTCGGCCCCCACAATTTTAATGTTGTTGATTGCAGATAATCCAGAGATACCACTTGTGAAAGCTAATGCACCATTATAAATACCTGGAGCAACATTTAAGGTGATAGGTCCAGACAAACCACATAATTGGGCGGTTGACATAAACGCTGTAACAGATACAAAGTTAGTATCACTTGCAGGCAATGCTGGGTTTACTGTGTATGTACCATTTAAAGGTGTACAGATAGTTACATTAATAGTATCATTCAAAGGAAAACTATCATTCACTGCATTTGGCATAGAGGTCCAAGCTTTGATTCTATAAAATCCTGCTGTAGCAAAATTATACTGTCCTAAAGATTGAATTGAACTATCACCAAAATTTAAAGCCCCACTCCAACTAGCTGGTGTTTGAGCAGTTCCATTTACCTGCCAGTTTACGGCTGCACTTGTTAATTGAACAGTACCAAAGCTTTTTACTAAAACATCTACGTTCTGGAAACCTAAAGTAAGTGGACTTCCTGGTGAAACCAAACGTGTTAAACCTGCATCGGCACCCGGTACATTAAATTCATATACACCCGGATCTGGTGTTGCACTTCTAGTAGCACCTGTTATATCTGTAGGAACATCAGTTGTTGCAAATCCAATATTATTTACCGAATCTGAACCTGGCATATAAAATTCTGGTCCAACAGACAACCTAAACATAGGGTCTGCAGAAACACCATTTTGATCGTATGCACTTGAATTAACAGCCTTCCAAGCTGTAAACGTTGAGATATTTCCTCCATGGAAACCAAAGAAATTATTAGTTCCTGCAGGTTTAACATGAACCACATTATTGTTAATTACATATCCTGCTCCTGTTGTAGCTAGATAGTACACATATTTGGATCCAGAACCACCTCTGTTTAAGAAGAAAATATTGTTTCTTAAAGTGGTTGTTGTTGGAGAACCTGAATTATAATAAAGGTACGTTACACTTGTTGAAGTACTTGTGGGATGATCTACAATAAATGTGTTATTATAAAAACGAAGATTGGTTGCACTTAATTGATAAACACCATAAATGGCACCATTAGATTTAATATCATACATTTGGTTATTACGGATGACAATTGGACGACTAGGTTGCACGTTTGTTGCAACTAAGTAATATCCGTAAAACTGATTGGTGGTTGATTGCAACATTTGGAAAGGCTGCTTAATAATATTGTTTTCAATAGTATCTTGAGCCAAACCATTTACAGCATAAAACCCGTAGAAGGTAGTTGGAGATGCCTTTGTTGGTCTCCAAAGGGTATTACCCGAAATTTTAGAACCAGCAGTATACATCATATAGAAACCATATACTGTAAAATCTCTAATGTTATTATTTCTAATTACATTAAAGGTATTGGCAGCATTAGATGTATTGGTTGGAAGATAAGAAATTCCATAATATGGTCCGCCAGCGCTGTTACCTGTAATTAGGTTATTCTCAATTAAGTTATTTGTTCCATTGTTACCTGTTGAA
>JBILVK010000120.1:0-8581 GCA_044370475.1 Bacteroidia bacterium | reverse complement strand
AAGCTCGCATTCATATTTCAATTTTATACTTAGAGTTGCACATCAAAAATTTGATATTAAAATTGAGGATTTTAATGAATTAGAAAGGATTATGCTTCTTATGCTTCATTATGATGTTTGGCAAAATGCAGGTGGGTTTTCAAATTTAGAAAGTAGCATAAAATCTATTGGAATCAATCCAGTTTTGGTCTCAGAAATAATTGAACTTTTGGAAATGCTTATCGATAATATTGATTATAATGAAATTGAAATTGAATTGCCATATCAACAACCATTAAAACTGCATGCTAGATATACTAGAGATCAAGTTTTATGTGCTTTTAGATTTAACACCTTTGAGACTCATTCTAAAAATCGGGAAGGTGTCGCAGAAAATAAGAATCTAAATACTGAAATATTATTTATTGACCTAATTAAATCAGAAGAAGATTTTTCTCCTACTACCATGTACAATGATTATGCGATTAATGATTTCCTTTTCCATTGGCAATCACAAAATAAAACTAGGGACGATATTGGCCAGGGAATCTCTTATATTAATCATCAAAGTCTAAGTAAGAAAATTCTACTATTTGTCAGGGAAAAAGCAAAAAATGAGTTTAAAAAAACTCTTGGATACATCTTTTTAGGAGAAGCTAACTATGATAATCATTATGGGTCCAAACCAATGAGCATAACATGGAGACTTGAGGAACCGATGCCAAATTTTTTATGGAAAGATGCGGCAAAGCTCGCAGTAGGTTAAATTTAATTATCAAAATGTGGGACTATCTATAATTGAACAATATTAAATAAAAAACACCTTCACCAACCCCCGCCCAAAAGGCGCGGGACTATTGCTATTCTTTTCGAAAATATTGGTTTTACAGATTCTAACAGAAAAATGAATTTGCATTATATGAGTACCTTTCAAGCAAATTTTTTATGAAAACATCCAATCAACTAACCCACCTCAACAACCTCCAAATTTTCTACGCAGTAGTCTGAAAATATTTCGTCGAGGAGTGGTTTTTTGAAATCGGAACTGCCGAGGAGGATGGTGGAGAATATTTCAATCCTGTCGTCTGGACTGAGTGTGTTTAAACTTTCGTTGTCGCGAAAGAAGGCCATGAATTCATCTCTGCTTATTTTATTTTCCATCCTCAAAAATAGGGGAAATCTATATACCCGGTTTAAATCTAAAAAAACAATGTATTATAGAAATATAGTCAGGATTAACCTGACTAGTACGATATAAATCGTAATTATTAATAGGTGCGGAGGTTAAAAATGGCTCTTTTTATTTTGCCCAGAGAGTCGTCCTCTGCGCTTGGGACAAGAGCAAATGCACCATTTGTTTGTTGTTAGAAAATTGAATTTAAAAATGCCGGGTGGGGTTTTCTTTTTGTGGATAAATAGGATAAATGCTTAAATTATAGCTATCTTTGCAGGCTATTATTAACATTGGCCTGCTCTGATTGACCCTAAATGGTTGTGAGTGCATCAGATGGAGCGATTTGAAGGGCCAAGAAAAACAAAGAAGATTATACATGAAAAGAGAGCAATCAGGGAATAAGTCGGCCAGACCAAGATCGAGTTCGAGCGCACCTAGAAAGAGTAGTTCGCCACGTGGTGGTTCGTCGGCCGGACCAAGAAAAAGTGCCCCGAGAGGTGACGGTGAGAGTAGACCGTATGCCCGTAAAACAAGTGGCGATAAGCCTTATGCCCGCAAGACTAGCGGTGGTGATTTTTTTAAGAAGGATGGTGCCAGCAAACCTTATGCCCGCAAGAGCAGTGCTGATGGCGAAAGCAGGCCTTACGCTCGTAAAACAAGTGGTGATAAACCTTATATCCGTAAGAGCAGTGGTGATGGTGAAAGCAGGCCTTATGCCCGTAAAACAAGTGGTGATAAACCTTATATCCGCAAAAGTAGTGGTGATGGTGAAAGTAGACCATACGCACGCAAAACTTCTAGCGATAGGCCTTACGCTCGCAAAACAAGTGGTGGCGATTTCTTTAAAAAGGATAATGATGGTTCTAGGCCTTATGCTCGCAGAACTAGCGGCGATGGCGAAAGCAGACCATATGCTCGCAAGACTTCTGGTGATAAACCATACGCACGTAAAAGCAGCGGCGATGGTGAAAGCAGACCATATGAACGCAAAACATCTAGCGATAGACCATATGCCCGCAAAAGCAGTGGTGATGGTGAAAGAAAGAGCTTTGGGGTAAAGCGTGGCGATGCTAAGGTGTTTCCAGATAAAGCAAAAAAGGCATACGGTTCGGCCGATACCTATAAGGATAGAAAAGATACCAAAAGTTTTCATGATAAGCCTGACTTTGAGGAAAGAGCTCCAGGAACACGTACCAGAAAGGCGCGCGACTTCTCTGAGGGTACTTTGGGCAAAGGAAAATTTACTAAGAAATCTGAATTGAAGGGCATACAGCCTCGTGAGGTTAAAGAATATAGCGACGATGACTTTAGGTTTAAAACACCGGGTTCTAGAGGTAAGCGCCTCGATTTAGGAAAAGGAAAGGAATTTGTTTCACAATCTAAATCTCAGTCGAAAGAGCGTATCACCGAGGAGGCTTTGAGCATCGGCGAATCGGTACGTTTGAACCGTTTTATTTCGAATGCTGGTGTTTGTTCTAGACGTGAGGCCGATGAGTTAATTGGCGCAGGTTTGGTGAGCATCAATGGTGTGGTGGCAACGGAGTTGGGTACCAAGGTGAAGGCGGGCGATGTGGTGCGTTTCAATGGCGAGAAATTGGCTGTTGAGGCTAAGGTTTACTTGGTCTTGAACAAACCTAAAGATGCCATTACTACTTTAGATGATCCAGATGGTAGAAATACTGTAATGGATATTTTTGAAGGGAAAATGCGCGAAAGGGTTTACCCAATTGGTAGGTTAGATAGAAATACCACAGGCGTACTTTTGTTAACCAACGATGGTGAATTGGCGCAGCGCTTGATGCACCCAAAATATGAAATTAAGAAGGTGTATAAGGCTACGCTAAATAAGAACTTGAAGCCTACAGATTTATGGTCACTTTCGAATGGTGTGGAGTTGGAAGATGGCTTTATTAAGCCAGATGCCATTGCCCAATCGGATGCAAAAAATAAAAATGTAGTGGGTATTGAAATTCATAGCGGTAAGAATAGAATTATTCACCGCATGTTTGAACACTTGGGATATACCGTAGACAAACTCGATAGGGTTTTGTATGCAGGTATGGAAAAAGGTAACCTAAAACGTGGCGAGTGGAGAGAACTCAATGATAAGGAGTTGAAAGCCCTTAAGAGAAGCGTGCACTTGAAATAATAGGATGCCCCCAATTAATTAAAAAAAATAAACTAATTTCGCAACACTAATTCATTCAAAAATGAACTTTACTTTGTTATTTATCGGCAACCTTGGCGGTGGAGAATGGCTAATCATTTTATTGGCTATCGTGTTTTTATTTGGTGGTAAAAAAATTCCTGAATTGATGCGCGGCATTGGTCAGGGTGTGCGTGAATTCAACGACGCCAAAAAGAACGTGAAAGACCAGATAGAAGAAGGCATGAAAACCAAAGACCAACAGGAAACTAAATAATCGTTTTCTGTTTCTGTAATGGCCTATTCTAGTTTAGCCAGTATTCAAAGTGATTTGAAACAGGAAAAAATTTCCTTGTCTCAGCTGCTTGATAATTACCTCTTAAATATCGCATCTAACAAGCATCTCAATGCTTTTTTGGAAGTGTACGATGTGGAAGCCAAGGAAAGGGTTATTCATATTGAAGCTAAACTTGTGTCTGGAAAGGCGGGTAGACTTGCCGGAATGGTGATTGGTTTAAAGGACAATATTTGTTACAAGGACCATCAAGTTTCTACCGCTTCTAAGATACTTGAGGGCTTTACTTCTATTTATTCGAGCACCGTGGTGGAGCGACTTTTGGCAGAAGATGCCATCATTATTGGTCGCTTAAATTGTGATGAGTTTGCCATGGGTGCTTCCAACGAAAATTCGGCTTTTGGTCCGGTATTAAACTACGCAGATAATACCCGTGTTTCGGGTGGTTCGTCTGGGGGTGCGGCAGTTGCGGTTCAGGCAGACATGTGCTTGGCGAGTTTGGGTAGCGATACCGGTGGTAGCATTCGTCAGCCTGCTTCTTTTTGTGGCTTGTATGGGTTCAAACCGACTTATGGAAAAGTTTCTCGTTGGGGCTTAATAGCCTATGCATCTTCGTTTGATATTATTGGGCCTATTGCAAAATGTGTGCAGGATATTCAGGTGTTGATGGAGGTAATTGGGGGTTCAGATGAGCACGATGCAACCGCGTCTACCAGGCCCATTGGGCAATTTGTAAATTTGCCAAAGGAGGGTAAAAAATACAAGTTTGCCTATATTAAAGAAACTTTGGAGGCGGAGGGTGTTGAGCCCGAGGTAAAGGCTGCAACCGAAAAGTATATTCAAATGCTGAAGGAAAAGGGTCATGAGGTAGCGGCAGTAAGTTTTGATTTATTGCCCTATTTGATTCCAGTGTATTATACCTTAACAACGGCCGAGGCTTCTTCTAATTTATCGCGTTTTGCGGGCATGCATTATGGTTATAGAAGCCAAGATGCAGTTGATTTAGAAAGTACCATTCGGATGTCGCGCACGGAGGGTTTTGGTGCAGAAGTGAAGCGCAGAATTATGTTGGGAACCTTTGTTTTATCTGCTGGGTACTATGATGCTTACTATAGCAAAGCCCAAAAGGTAAGGCGCTTGGTTCAGGAAAAAACCGCGCAGATATTGGAGAACCATGATTTTATCTTGTCGCCCACTTCGCCTACTACTGCGTTTAAGATTGGAGAGAAATCAGACAATCCGATAGCAATGTATTTGGCAGATATATTTACGGTGCATGCAAACATTGCGGGTGTACCTGCATTAAATATTCCCTTTGGGGAAGATACGAATGGGATGCCTATTGGCGTTCAAATAATGGCAAACATGCATGAAGATGCATTGTTGTTATCCCTTGCCGAAGAATTGGCTTAAGGGTGTTTTCAAATAAGGCCAACCTAGCTTTATTGATGTTTAAATCTTAATTTCTTTTTCGCTTTGCGGGGTGAGTAAGAACTAATTTGCGTTTATGGCAGTATTATTGAAAAGACTGGTGATTTTTGTGTATGTTTTGGGTGCAGTGAGTATTGCCAAAGCGGGTGTTGACGAGGTTTATCAAGCACGTTTGGCTGCTTTAAAGAGCCCATTGGAGTTGAATTATAACCCTGCTGTGAAGCAGTTTATAGAGGAGTATATCAATAATCCAGAGAAAACGAAGGCTTTGATCAGCAGAAGTAGGCATTATTTTCCTATGCTCGAAAAAACATTAAGGTCGAAGGGTTTACCCATAGAGTTAAAATACCTGGCAGCTACTGTTTCTGAGCTCGACCCTGCTGCATTAAACACCTCTGGTGCCAGTGGTATTTGGATGATGGCTTATCCAGTGAGTAAAATGTACAAGCTCAAGGTAAATACCTATATCGATGAGCGTCGTGATCCTGTGAAATCAACAGCCATTGCGGGACAACATTTCAAGGATTTATTTAGCATATACAAAAGTTGGCCATTGGCCATTGCCAGTTATGGTTGTTCACCTGTAACGCTTAATAAGTGCATTCATATTAGCAACAATAGCCTGTATTTTTGGGATATTTATCCGCATATGCCATCCTTCTGTAAGGACTTATATCCAAGGGTAATTGCCACGGCATATATCATGAACTATTACCGCGAGCATGGCATTGGATCGGCCGAACCAACGCTTGAGGTGGAAACAGATTCGATTTTGGTGAATAAATGGCTATCGTTTCAACAAATTGCCTCTGTAACCGGAGTAACTGTTGAAGAAATGAGGTATTTAAATCCTGTGTTTCGCAAAGACATCATCCCATTTACCATTGAAGGTTATTATATCAGAGTGCCTAGAAGCAAATCAAAGGCATTTACTTTATTGAAAGACTCGGTTTACAGACCTATCAACAGCAGTGAGGTTATGGCCGAACCAATTAAGAAGATACAGGAGGAGGTAGTAGACAGTGTTGCGGGTATTGCCAACAAGCCGAGTGCGGTTAAGTTTACCAAGAAGAAGGTAATTTATACCGTGAAAAAGGGTGATAATTTAGGCGATATTGCAGATTGGTTTGATGTACCTGCCAGCGATATTAAATCGTGGAACAAACTCAAGAAAAACGGGGTGAAATATGGTCAGAAATTAACCATATGGGTAGATGGTAGCAAGATTGGCTACTATAAAAAAGTGAGCAAGATGACAGCTTCACAAAAGAAGAAGATCAAGAAAAAGGATTAATATTTTAAAGGAGCATAAAAAAAGCCGTTCAGAAATTCTGAGCGGCTTTTTTGTTGAGTTCTTAATAAGAATATTAATAAGATCTTCTGTTGTCTCCTCTGTCGTTGTTAAAAGACCTTCTTTCACGGTTAGGTCTTTCTTCGCGTGGACGAGCTTCGTTAACGGTAATGTTTCTGTCTTTGAAAGATTGTCCGTTTAGAGAGTTGATTGCGTTTTGTGCTCCAGCATTATCTGCCATTTCAACAAAACCAAATCCTTTGCTACGGCCAGTAAACTTGTCATTAACGATGTTAATACTTGATACTTCGCCATACTGCGAAAACAGGCCGCGCAACTCATCTTCAGTTGTGCTCCAGTTTAAATTTCCAATGTAGATGTTCATGAATAAAATAAATATGAAATTCAAAGGTAGAATAATTTGTGTCAAAACCAAATGTTGTGCACCATTAATTCACAAATTTGCAAAATTCGCAAGAATTTATTTTTGAAGCACTTAGCTATTTCTTTCGGGTAACTTCGTAAATAAGGTCCTGAATTCGGGTGCGGAGGTTCGACTGGGCCAGTTTATTGTTCTCTGGAAATGGGTAAACTCTGTTCGATAAAAAAACATAAATAATTTCTGTTTTTGGATCAGCCCAAGTGCAAGTTCCGGTAAAACCAGTGTGGCCAAATGTTTGTGGGGAGCAAAATGCGCCTGTTGGGGATGGTCTTAAAGGAATGGTTTCTGGCTTATCAAAACCTAAACCTCTACGCGATTTTTTGTTTTGCTTATTGGTAAACAATTGCACGGTGGATGATTTAAGTACCCTTACATTTCCGTAGGTTCCTTGATTAAGTAGCATTTGCATAAGAATAGCCACACTGTTTGCATTGCCAAATAAGCCTGCATGTCCGCTAATACCGCCCATCATAGCCGCAGCGGGGTCGTGCACAAAGCCTTGAACCAATTGTTTTCTATATACGGTATCCAATTCTGTTGGGGCAATTTTGCTAATGGGAACGCCCTTAGCTATTGGGTTAAAGTATAGATTAGAAATAGCGAGTGGCTCATAAAAATGTTCATTCATGAAGTTTTCAAAGGGCATATTGCTTACATTTTCTACCAGCTTTCTCAAAAGAATGAAGCCAAGATCACTGTAAACATATTCGCCAGATGTTTTCATGTCGGCCGTGGCAATAATATTGAATATCTCTTGCTCATAGCGTTTGTCTATCCATAGTTGATCGGCCAATTGTAGCGTGTTTCTGCTTGTTTTGATGCTGCTATACCAAGTTGTATCTAAGACACCATTTTGCATTGTTTTCTTGTAGAAAGGGATAAATGCAGGGAATCCTGCTTGGTGTAGCAATACTTCTTTGATGGTAATTTTCTCTTTGGCTGTTCCTCTTAAAAAAGGAAGGTAAAGGCCAAGTTTATCATTTAGTCCAATGGCCTTATCATCATAAAGCTTCATAATGGCAAGGGTGGTGGCCAATATTTTGGTAAGTGATGCTAGGTCGTACAGATGATAATTTTCTACTTTGGTGCTGGCCGAATCATAGGTGAATGTTCCAAAGGATTTATTGTATAGCACTTTGCCGTGTTGGGCAACAAGCACCTGGCAACCAGGTAAGGCTTTATTTCTAATGCCTTCCATCACCATGCTGTCTATTAAGCTAAGGGGTGCGTGGTCTATACCCACTTCTTCGGGCATGATGTATTCAAACCTTGGCAAGGGTTCTGTTTGTATGCCAGATGCCAAAGGAAAAGTAGGGGTTACAGAAACGGGCATTTTGCCTCTGGTGGCATAGGCTCCCATGAGCGCTTGTGCTGCCAATTCATTGTATAAGGGCAAATCTTCATAAGCTACAATCACATTTCTTGCCTTTGTAAAATGCTGTAAAATGTATGGGTTGCCATGATTAACCAATATACATTTTCTATCTAACAACAATTTATTGATGAAAGCAATTTCTAACTTAGTTAATCCTAATTTTCTACTTACAAATCTGCTGGTGCTGTGAAGACTAATGATGACTAAACTATAGTGTTGAAGCTCAGAAAACATAGAATCGAAAGAGGCTTCACTCTCATTTTTATCAATGGAAAAATAATCTGCCCTGAGGTAATTGCCAAGGGTTTGTTGAAAGGCAGTGAACTGATTATTGCCTACTGCAATGCTGGCTATTTTATAGTTTTGTGGCGATTCAAAAGGAATTAACCCATCCAAATTTTTTGCCACTACAACGCCTTGTTTAACTACTTTTTTAATTAATAAATCG
>JBILVK010000033.1:0-27652 GCA_044370475.1 Bacteroidia bacterium | reverse complement strand
GCGCAATTATACTACGAATTGTGGGGTACAAAACCGGAGCAGGGTATTCAAATTTTGTTTCAAGAAGAGAGCAATATTACCTTCAAAAATTGGAACGACTCCTACAAAAGAGCCATTGGCGGGGAAGTATTTAGTTTCGATATTGAATACAATCTTGCCACGAGCAAAGTATATTTTGAAATCTCTTTTAGGCCTATTTTAAAGGGAACCCGTGTGCATGGTACGGTAGTAAAGGCGGTAGATATCACCGAACGAAAACTTGCCTTTAAAGAACAGCAATTCATTTCACAAAACCTTGAGCTTTTACTAAGTTCAACCCAAGAGATTATCTTTGAAATGGATGCACAAGACAAGTGTGTAAAAGTGTGGAAGGGCGAAAATTTAAACATGCGGTTTCCTGATGAATACTTCATGGGTAAAACTGTTGAACAGCTCTTTGATATTCCCTTTAATACACATTTAAGTGAGCCTTATCATCAAACAAAACTTACAGGAACTGCACATGAATATGAATATGCTTACCAATTAAATGGCTCCACTAAATATTATCTGGCTAAACTAAGACGTATAAAAAATAGTAATCCTCCCAAAGTTTCCATTGTGATAGAAGATATCACTAGAAGAAAAGAGGCAGAGTTTAAACAAATTCAACAGAGTATCTTCTTAAATAAACTAATTGCGCATTTGCCTATTGGGGTCTTTGTTAAGAACGTTCAAAACAACTTAACTTATACTCTTTGGAACAAAGAGCTCGAAAATCTATTTGGCTTTAAAGAAGAGGAGGTGATAGGTAAAACCGATGAGGAAATTTTTATTCATGCTGGAGAGATTTCTAATTACATTGCTACAGATAAGTGGGTAATGGAGGAAAAAGAACCAATCCTCATTCAGAAACTGGCTATACAAGTAGAGAATAGACAAATCTATGCCCGTACTTTTAAAATACCTATACTCGATTCAAATGGTGAAGTAGAATCCATCCTTGGAATCTTAGAAAACATTACAGATGTAGTGAGCTCACAAGAGGAATTAGCCAAGGCAGAGAAACGATGGAACTACGCTCTTTCTGGAAGTAGAGATGCCGTTTGGGATGTAAATTTAATCACCAACGAAACCTTTTTCTCTGCTGTTTTCAATGAAATGCTTGGCTTTAAAGCTTTTGAAGTTTTACCTTATGCCTGGGAAGATTTGGTGCATCCCGATGATTTATCTTCTGCTTGGAATTTGTTTGTAGATCACCTTGAAGGAAAATCTCATTTTTACGAATGTGAGTATAGGCTTAGAAAGAAAGATGGCTCTTACTTTTGGATACTCGATAGAGGTAAGGTGGCAGAGACAAACGACGAAGGCACACCCATTAGAATTATTGGAACTTTTACCAATATAGATTACAGAAAACGTCTGGAAGAGGAATATAAAATTGCCTTACAAAAAGCGCAGGAAGCATCTAAAGCCAAAAGCCTTTTCCTCTCTACCATGAGCCACGAAATTAGAACTCCCATGAATGGGGTTATTGGCATCATCAATTTGTTACAGAACGATCATCCTAAACCCGAACAAATTGAGAATTTAAATGCGCTCAAATTTTCTGCTGATAACCTTCTCTTTTTATTAAACGATATTCTCGATTTCAATAAAATTGATGCGGGTAAACTCGACTTAGAGGACCATAATTTTAACTTGTACGATACGCTTCAAAATACCATGAAATCTTTTGCCAGTGCCGCAAGAGTAAAAAGCATTGGATTAAAGTTAGAGGCAAGCAACAATTTTCCAAAAATGCTAACAGGAGATTCTATGCGCTTAAATCAAGTGCTCAATAACCTGCTTTCTAATGCCATCAAATTTACAGACAAAGGAGAAGTGGGTCTCTCTGCCAAAGCCGAAGAAATAACCCATGAATGGATTAGAATTACCTATAAGGTTTGGGATACGGGCATTGGAATTGAAGAGGAATATTTGCCTAGAATATTCGAACACTTTACGCAGGCCTCAAGCGATACCACCAGAAAATACGGTGGGTCTGGACTGGGCTTGGCCATTTGCCATAGGCTGGTGAATATTCTTGGTGGCGATTTAAAAGTACAGAGCGTTGTGGGTGAAGGCACGCAATTTTGGTTTACCTTAGATTTTAAAATAGCTGCCAATCCATTGAGCACAGAAGAGAAAACTGATGGGGCAAAAAATGAACAATTCCCTGGTATGCAATTATTGTTGGTTGAAGACAATCAAATGAATGTTTTTGTGGCCAAACAATTTTTAACACGCTGGCAAATTCAAGTAGATGTTGCTGAAAATGGAAAAGAAGCACTTATTGCGGTTCAAAGAAAAACATACGACTTAATTCTCATGGACCTTCAAATGCCAGAAATGGATGGCTTTGAATCGGCCTCCCTCATGCGCAAAGCAGGTATCAATACCCCTATTTTTGCGCTATCTGCAAACGTCAATATCGATGCAAGGGAAAAGGTAATTGAAAACGGAATGAATGACTATATCACCAAGCCATTTAATCCAAATGAGCTGCTGGAAAAAATTGCCCAAATCTATAAGCCTGGTAAAAAAAATAAGTCGGAACCAAACCCAACCTTATTCTAGGTGCTACAACCTATCTTTTACAACAGCCCAAATATAACAAGAAGTAGCCCCAACGCCATCTGCCAGCATATCTGCATAGTCAAAGCTCCTGTTCACAAACACCGCGTATTGAAGAAATTCAATGAAAATTCCATAAGAAATTCCTACCAAAACTGCCTGATGTACATTGCGCCAATCTACGTCAATTCTGTTCTTATGATGGGCATAAATGATAAGAAACGATTGCGCTCCAAACAAGATGAAGTGCGCAATTTTATCAATGCCTATGTCTAAGGAGACATGTGGTAAACTGTTTCCATTTACACCACATGCCACCAAAGAGAGGAGCGACCAAAGGATAGCTAGGTAATACTTCTTAAGGATTTTAATCATTGATGGCCGCAATTCCAGGCAATACTTTGCCTTCAAAATATTCTAATAGGGCTCCGCCTCCAGTACTTACATAACTTACTTGATCTTCAAAGCCAAATTTAGCCACTGCGGCAGCACTATCGCCTCCACCAATTAAACTAAATGCGCCAGCCTTGGTGGCCTCTGCAACTGCAATTGCCGCGGTTTTGGTGCCATTCTCAAAATTGCTCATTTCAAAAACACCCATAGGTCCGTTCCACAAAATAGTCTTAGAATCTTTTATTACTTCTGCAAAATAAGCAGCGGCTTTGGGACCAATATCTAAACCCATCCAACCCTTTTCTATGTGCTTGTTATCGCAAGGTTTGCAATTGGCATCATTAGAAAAAGCATCTGCAACAATTGAATCTTCGGGTAACAACAATTTAACCCCTTTACTTTCTGCTTTCTTAATTAACTCCAAGCATAAGTCCAAACGATCATCTTCACATAGGCTTGAACCAATCTCATATCCTTGCGCTTTCAAAAAGGTATAAGCCATTCCGCCTCCAATAATCAGGTTATCTACCCTGTCTATAAGGTTTTCTAAAATCAATAATTTATCAGACACTTTTGCTCCACCTGTAATGGCGGTAAATGGTCGCTCAGCATGTTTAATCACCTTTTCCGCATTGGCAACTTCTTTTGCCATCACATATCCAAAGCATTTGGCTGTTGGAAAAAATTGTGCAATAACTGCTGTTGAGGCATGTGCCCTATGTGCTGTTCCAAAAGCATCATTCACATAAACATCACCCAACTTAGATAACTTCTCTGCGAAGGCTACATCGCCTTTCTCTTCCTCTTTATAAAAACGCAAATTTTCTAGCAACAATACTTCACCAGGTTTTAATGCAGCAGCCATTTCGCTCGCCTCTGCACCAATACAATCTCCTGCAAATTTTACTTCTACACCCAATAACTCAGAGGTCTTGGCTAGGGTGTTTTTTAGGGTATGCTTTTCAAAATCAACCGTGCCATCTTCTTTTAACTTTTTTAAGGGTCTTCCTAAATGACTCATCAATATGCATGAACCACCATCATTCAATATTTTTTTAAGTGTAGGAATAGTTGCCCTAATCCTTGCATCATCTGTAATCTCTAAAGTTTTTTTATCAAGGGGAACATTAAAATCTACGCGAACCAAAGCTTTTTTACCGCTAAAATTAATTGTGTCAACTGTTTTCATGTGTTTCAAAATTTGTGGCAAAAGTACGTTTTTTTGGTCAAAGCTAGACACTTGCCTATTTTATTTTAATAGGCGTATTTGCCAAACGAGAACACTTTAAAAAACTCATTGCCCTATGTTACCTTTGTTACCCAATAGCGTTAAATAATAAACAATCTTTGCAGTCAACATAAATTAAATATGAAAAAGAAACAATCAATCATTGCCTTTGCCCTATTCGCGGTTTTTACCTTAATAATGGGTACAAATTCTGCTCAAGCGCAGGTAAAAAATTTGGCTCAAACCGATGTTGCAAAAGTTCTTAAAACAGAAAAAGCAACCTTAGTAGATGTGCGCACAGAAGGAGAAGTAGCAAGTGGATACATTAAAGGTACTACTGTTTTTGCCGATGTAAATAGCGGCGATTTTAGCACCAAAATCAGCAAACTAGACAAATCAAAAACCTATATCATTTATTGCAGAAGCGGCGCCAGAAGCAACAAAGCGGCAAATATGATGGTTCAAAATGGCTTCAAAAATGTATACAACCTTAATGGAGGCATTATGGGTTGGGGTGGCGAAGTAAGCAAACCTTAATGGTATTTTTAAACAAAGAAATAAGGGGTATTCTATTGGCACTTGCCATTGGAATACCCAGCTATTTTTTGACATCCTTCACTCCTTCTTGGCTCAATAGCATTCTATTGGCATTGCTGCTGGGCATATTAATAGGAAACCTCATAAAAATCCCACAAAATTTTCAATCGGGTATCGGTTTCACTAGTGGCAAATTATTAGAATTATCCATTTTGTTTTTGGCATTTAGCATAAATTACACGCATATAAGTGCCCTAGGTGGTTCAAGTTTTGCTGTAATTGGCATCATGGTTTTTACCATGTTAATTCTAACTTATTACCTCTCTCAAAAAGCCAATTGTCCGGGTGCCACTGGTTGGCTTGTTGGATTTGGAACCACTATTTGTGGCTCTTCTGCTATTGCTGCACTAGCACCTAGCGTTAAGAAGAACGAAGACGATGTAGCCATAGCCATGGCGGTAGTCAATTTATTCGGCAGCATTGGCATGATTGCCCTTCCTTTTAGCTTTCAATACCTTAATCTAGATATCACACAAATGGGTCTTTTGCTTGGAGGAACACTCCATTCGGTAGGCAATGTTGCGGGTGCTGGATATGGCATGAGCAAAGAAATTGGCGATGCAGCCATCACCATCAAATTAGCCCGTGTAGCATTGTTATCGCCCGGACTCATTTTCTTTAATTACCTCGTAAACAAAAATGAAGTTGCACATTGGAAAGACCATTTTAAACTTCCTTGGTACTTATGGAGTTTTATTGGAATTACCATCCTGAGTTCTTTTGTGCAATTCCCTAAAACATTCCTCGATGCCATGGAAACAGGTGGCAAAATAATGCTTACAATAGCCATGGCAGCTATCGGACTAAAAGTGAGCTTTCAAAAACTATTTCAATCGGGCAGAAAAGGAATCATTTTTGGACTTCTCCTCTTTGCCTTGCAAATTATAATTGTTGCAGGCTTAATGTTTATTTTATAAGTTCAGCTCATCTTAATTAGCCGCGCAAATTCTTGTAGAAGCAAGCCTAATGTTTTTATACTAAACAAGGACTCACTTTTGTTATGCAAATTTGCAAAGAAGCAAGCATCATTCTTATCTAATAAGCTCAGCTCCTGCCTTAATGGTATCCACTACACTCGGGTCAATTAGCGTACTGGTATCACCTAAATTCGACGTATCACCCTCGGCAATCTTACGTAAGATTCTACGCATGATCTTTCCAGACCTTGTCTTTGGCAATGCCTTCACCACTTGTATTCTATCTGGGCGCGCAAATGGACCTATTACCTTACTTACATGCGCCTTCGCTTCTGCACACAACTCTTCATACGAATGGTGCTCCCTATCACAAACTACAAATGCCCAAATTCCTTGTCCCTTTATATCATGCGGATAACCCACCACCGCACTCTCAATAATATAACCATGCTCATCAATGGCATCTTCTACTTCTCCTGTACCTATGCGGTGACCAGATACATTAATTACATCATCAACCCTACCTGTTATCCTGATATACCCATCCAAGTCACGCTTACACCCATCACCCGTAAAATACAAATTGGGATAAGTAGAAAAATAGGATGTTCTAAAACGCTCATGATCGCCATATAAACTGCGCGCCATTCCAGGCCAAGGAAACTTAATACATAAATTTCCCTCTACCCCATTTCCAATAACTTCCTCCCCTTTTTCATTCACAATACTCAGTTGAACCCCAGGCAATGGTAAGGTTGCAAAGGCTGGTCGCAAAGGTGTAATATTAGCCAATGGCGAAATCATAATTCCCCCTGTTTCTGTTTGCCACCAAGTATCTACTATCGGACAATTTCCTTTCCCTACATTCTTGTGGTACCAATGCCAAGCCTCTTCATTGATGGGCTCTCCCACAGAACCCAACACTTTTAATGAACTCAAATCTTTACCAATAAACGGCTCCTCTCCAAATACCTCCAACGAACGAATGGCAGTTGGTGCCGTATAAAATATATTCACCTGATGCTTATCTATCACCTCCCAAAATCTTCCTGCATCTGGCCATGATGGAATGCCTTCAAACATCAATGTGGTAGCACCATTTAACAAAGGTCCGTATACAATATAACTGTGCCCAGTAACCCAACCTATATCGGCTGTGCAACAAAATACATCCCTATCTTGGTATTGAAATACATTTTTAAATGTATAAGCAGTATAAACCATATAACCTGCAGTTGTGTGCAGCACCCCTTTGGGCTTGCCGGTAGAGCCAGAGGTATACAAAATAAACAAAGGGTCTTCACTGTCCATTTCTACAGCGGTCTGAACCGATTCTGCATCTGCCATTAAAGCACTCCAATCATAATCCCTGCCTGCCTTTAAAGGCACATCAAAATTCTTGTGGTTGTAAACCACACATGACTCAATTGTTGGAGCATTTGCCATGGCCTCATCAGCAATTTGCTTTAAATCAAACTTCTTTTCGCCACGCATCATGCCATCCGCTGTAAGCAATACCTTACATGCCGCATCATTTATTCTATCAGCTAAGGATTGCGAAGAAAATCCTGCAAATACAACTGAGTGCACTGCACCTACACGCGCACATGCCAACATAGCCACTGCAGCCTCCGGAACCATAGGCATATAAATGCAAACACGATCACCCTTTTGTACTCCCAATTTCTGCAATACATTGGCAAACTTCATTACCATCACATGCAACTCAGAATAGCTCACTTTGCGCACCAAATCCTTTGGATTGTTGGGCTCCCAAATGATAGCTGTTTGATCGCCACGTGTGGCAATATGCCTATCTAAACAATTCTCTGTGATGTTTAATTTACCGCCAACAAACCACTCCACTTTGGGTTCAACAAAATTCCATTCAAGTGTTTTATTCCACTTACTTTTCCATGTAAAAGATTCGGCTATTTCCTCCCAAAACAATTCGGGTGCAGCAATACTTTTTTGGTATTCAGTTTCGTATTCACTAAAGGTATTCATTTGCTTTATCATGGTGTATTACTTTGGTTGTTCAATCTAGTCTCAAAGCATGAGAATAACAAGGATAATTTTCGCAAAAAAAATCCAAACAACTCACAAAAAAATTCCCCTAACTCACACACAAAATCTTCTCTCAACTCTCACAAAACTTGTTCCACTCTCACAAAACCTACACAACACAAAAAAAGCCCGTTCAAATAATTGAACGGGCTTTTAAAATTCATCCTTAGTTAAACTACCTATTAAGGTTGAACAGGCGCTTCTGGATCCTTCATATAAGGTTCGTTGGCGGGTGGCACTTCATTGCTGGGTGCTATCACCATTGGCTCAACAATGCCTGCATCTTCTGCTTTAACTTCTGTGGTTACAGCAATATCTGCTTCGTTTACAATTACCGCTTCCTGAACAGTTTCCTCTACCTTATCGTGCGGACGAGCACCAAGTATCTCAACCAAATCATGCTGGAATAAGATTTCCTTCTCCAACAAAATCTTAGCAAGCTCTTCTAACTTATCACGCTTCTCAATCAATAATTCCTTCGTCTTTTGGTAACAACCATCAATAATCAACCTTACCTCATGGTCTATCATTTCGGCAGTTTTATCGCTATAAGGTTTGGTAAACCCATACTCCTGGTTACTATCATTAAAACTCACATTGCCAATGGTAGCATTCATTCCATAAATGGTAACCATGCCATAAGCCATTTTTGTAATACGCTCCAAATCGTTTTGTGCACCCGTGCTTATTCTACCAAAAATAATGTCTTCTGCTACTCTTCCGCCCAAGGTCATACACATCATATTTTCCAATTGTTGTGTAGTATATAAATATTGATCTTTAGGCAAGTATTGCGCATACCCTAAAGCCGCAACACCGCGTGGTACTATACTCACCTTTACCAAAGGATCTACCCCTTCCAAAAACCAACCAGAAATGGCATGTCCGCTCTCATGGTAAGCAATAATCAATTTCTCTTCTTGAGAGATAATCTTATTTTTCTTTTCCAACCCACCAATGATTCTATCAATGGCATCTTGAAAATCTTGCATATCTACCGCAGTCTTGTTGTTACGTGCTGCAATTAAAGCAGCCTCATTACACACATTAGCAATATCTGCTCCAGCAAAACCAGCAGTTTGTATAGATAATTTCATAGGATCAACACCTTCGGCCGTTTTAATTGGCTTTAAATGCACTTTAAAGATCTCTTCTCTGCCATTTAAATCGGGTCTATCAATAGATATTTGCCTATCGAACCTACCTGGGCGCAACAAAGCAGTATCCAAAATATCAGGCCTATTGGTTGCCGCCAAAATAATAACACCTAAATCGGTAGCAAATCCATCCATTTCGGTAAGCAATTGGTTCAAGGTATTTTCTCTCTCATCATTTCCGCCCTGAACCAAATTTTTGCCTCGCGCTCTACCTACAGCATCAATCTCATCAATAAATATAATACAAGGAGCTTTCTCCTTGGCTTGCTTAAACAAATCTCTTACCCTACTAGCACCAACACCCACAAACATCTCCACAAAATCTGAACCCGATAAAGAGAAGAACGGAACACCAGCTTCTCCTGCCACGGCCTTTGCCAACAAGGTCTTACCCGTTCCTGGAGGGCCAACCAACAAAGCACCTTTTGGAATTTTACCTCCTAAAGTAGTATACTTTTTAGGGTTCTTTAGAAAATCTACAATCTCCATTACCTCAACTTTGGCCTCATCTAATCCGGCCACATCTTTAAAAGTAATGTTTACATGCTGGTCCTTATCAAACAGCTGCGCACGGCTCTTACCAATATTAAATATTTGTCCGCCACCACCAGCGCCACCGCCGCCCATTCTGCGCATTACAAACATCCATAATCCTATTAACAAAGCAAATGGCAATAACCAACTAATGATATCACCAATATAATTGTGCTGCGTAGCAGTCTCCGCTATTAAGCGCTCATTTGCAGGAAAACCCTCTTGGCGCTTGGTTAAATCTGTTTCAAAACTTCCTACATCACTAATCTCAAAAAAGTAATGTGGACCCGTTTCAGAGGCTGCAAAGATGCCGCTACGGTTTTTTAAATCACTGTATTTTTCATTCTTAAGCGACTCTTTTTTAATGTAAATCTCAACGCGCTCTTTGTTTATAATCACAATTTTTTCAATATCGTGACTAGGCAACATCTCTGTAAAAAACTTGGTCTTAGACGTCTTTAGAGAAACATCATGTGGCGCAAATTGAAGTGCAAGAAAAACAACAGCTATCACACCGTAAATCCAATAAAAATTGAACTTAGGCATCATAGGAGGCATTTTAGGTTTCTTATTAAATGGGTCGTTCTGACCCCCAGGCGTTTTATTGTTTTCTGACATGTGTACTTATTTAATCAGCTTTATTTAAAGCTGCTAATTTGAAAAAATCTTTTTAATTAATAACTAGAATTAGGCTCGAACCGAAAATTTAAGCTGTGGAGCCATCCAAAACGTAGATAAACGAACAAATCCGTCCTGCTCAAATTCACCCAAAGACTTAACGAGTGTATTTAGAACCAAAGTATCTTCATTTAAACTGCCCGAATTTAAGGCTTCCTGCAAACTTGCCTTGGTGTACATTTTCAATTCTTGTCCTTCCAACGCAAAGATCAACAAACGATCAAAGAAATTAGTTTGAAAGGCCAAACCTAAATCTTTCATAAGCTGAACCGATTTATCTATTCCACAACCACTAATGGAGTTCACTTGCTCATCTAAGGCAATTAAAACTACTTGGTTGTACAATACAGCGGCATCTGCCTTCATAGGCATATCGTGGGAGCTCCAAGCAGCCGTAAAAGCATTTAGCTTCTCCTGAATAGCCAAACTCTCGTTGGCAGTAAACTTCTTATCTGATCCATATACCCAAACGCGGGCGTGGGATGGTAGTTGTGAAAATGTTCCCATAGTAAAATTGTGCAAACGAAAATACCAAAAATTAAGCCATTGACAGATTGTCAGAGAAAAATAGTGAAAAAACTTTTACATTCGTGTCGCAACTTAACCCTTTTGCCAGGTAAGGCAGCACTAAATTGAACTTATAAAATTCTGTTTTTAAGATGAAAAAGATTTACCTAATTATTTCATTGGCTCTATCTATTGGTTCAGCCAAAGCCCAAAACAATATTGAATACCACCTTGGAATTGGTATGGCTTCTGCGCAAGAATTATCTATCAGAACCAAAACCAACCCACTTTTTGAGGTTGCCAAAAATGGCGGTGAAAATCCAAGCTATTCCTTTTCTACTGCGGGTCCCATTCGTTTGGGCGTTAAATCGCATGAGGGAAAACACTTCCTTTTGGGTGCAGATTTTAGCTATACCAATGTGGAGGTGATGACCAACAACAACACTGGAGTAAACGAATTTAGCAATTTTGTCTTCTATACTTTAATGGCTTCAACCCAATACAAATACATTGATAAGCCAAAACTGTCTTTATACACGGGCCTAGATTTTGGTATTAGTTATGCCACGGCACATAATAAAACTACAGAAAGAAAGACGAACGACATCACAGGCGCTTATCAAATAACTTTCTTAGGTGCAAGATATGGCAGTAAATATGGCGTTTATGGTGAACTTGGATTTGGCTTTCATGGATTTGCCAATGCAGGACTCTTCTATCGAATGGATTAATTAAGAAATTTTAAACAGCAAAACCTTATTTTCGAAACCTCCATTAACCATGGAGGTTTTTTTTATATGAGTGACTCAAAATCGGCAATTGTTATTGTGGGCGCGGGACCAGCAGGTTGTGCTACCTCACTTTTTTTAAGTAAATTAAAAATTCCACACACCATTATTGACAAGGAAGTCTTTCCGCGAGATAAGGTTTGTGGCGATGCTTTAAGTGGCAAGGTGGTTTATGTATTGAAGCAACTCGATGAAAAAATTCTAGATGGTTTTGCTCAAAAGCCTGAGCAATTCTTGCCGAGTTGGGGTGTAAAATTTGTGGCACCAAACGGAAAAGCACTCGATATTCCCTTTAAGCAAAACAAAACAGAAGACATGCGCGCCCCAGGTTTTATTAGCCGACGCATGGATTTTGACTATTCGCTTTTCCAAATGCTTGATCCAAATTATGCAACTATACTACAAAGCACTTGCTTAAAAGAAGTGGTACAACATGCAGATGGCATAGACCTAATATGTGAGCAAGAAATAGACGGTAAAAAACAAAGCTTAGTTTTTGAAAAAACAAAGATGGTAGTGGGCGCAGAGGGCGACAGATCTATCATTGGCAGAAAATTGGCAGGCATTCAAAAAGACAATATGCACTATTGCGCCGGCATAAGGGCCTATTACCAAGGTGTTACAGATTTGCACCCAGAAAATTATATAGAACTTCACTTCTTAGAAGAAATGTTGCCAGGCTATTTCTGGATTTTTCCAATGGCAAATGGCATGGCCAACGTGGGCGCAGGTATGTTAAGCGATACTGCCAGCAAGAAAAAAATAAACTTGCGCGAAGACATGTTGCGTGCCATTAAAAACAATCCAACCATTAAAGACCGCTTTGCCAACGCAAAATTAGAAGGCAAAATTGAAGGCTGGGGATTGCCATTAGGCTCCAAAAAAAGAACCATCAGTGGCAATAATTTTGTACTTACTGGCGACGCAGGCAGCCTTATAGATCCCTTTACTGGCGAAGGTATTGGCAACGCACTCTACAGCGGCATGTTGGCAGCAACACATATTTCAAACTGTCTGAACCAAAACAGATTTGATGCCCAATTTAACAAAGCTTATGATGATGCTTTCTATACCAGACAGTGGGATGAGTTAAAGCTAAGCCATACCATGCAAAAACTCTGCAAATATCCTTGGCTATTCAACTTTGTGGTGAATAAGGCAAATAAAAATAAGACGCTAAGAGAAACAATTAGCTGTATGTTCGAAGACCTAGATATGCGCGCTAAATTGCGCAATCCGCTCTTCTATATGAAGCTTTTGATCAACGATTAACGCTGACCTTTGGCACCTTGCATTAAGCGCATATAGTTTTGTTGAGCAGTGTAAAAGTCTGGGAACTCTTTTAAAGCCATTTCAAAATAGTTCTTGGCACCCAACAAATTATTGTTGTTGGCAGCCACAAATGCTTTGGCATTGTAAACCGCTGCACGTAAAGGAACGCGTTGTTTCTCTGTTTCAGAAACCATAAAATCAACCGTGTCTCTAGACTCAACCATTTTCTTTTCTAAAATAGCAATATTGGCCTCAGCACCTTTTAAATCGCCAGCCGATAATTGAATGGTAGCCGCTTGGTATAAGTAGGTAATCTTACCTGTAGAAGCATACAACTTGTTATAGAAATCTAATAACTCCATGCCCTTACCAGCTTCTTGCAAACACAAGGCTTTTAATTGCAACAATTTCTCATCTGTTGGCTTTCTTATCAAAGCCTTGTCTGCATAATATTCTGTTGAACCAAAATTTCTAACCGCAGCATACAACTCAGGCAAAGAATCTAAATACATGGTTTGCGTACTGTCTTTTTGCAACATTACTTGAGCAGCCACAATGGCTGTAGGGTAATCTTTTACCTCCATGCTATGTGTAAACAAAGTTTCATAGTTTACACTGTTCTGATTGTTGTTACATGCAAATGTAAATGCCAAGGCTAAGCCTAAAATAAATTTTTGAGTCATAGTAAATTTTTTCAATCGATTAATTCGGGTGCCAAATTAGAATAATAATCTGTGAATTAATACTTTTTTTGCCCCAAATACCTCGAATGCTGGGCTGCACAAGCCTTAACAGTATCTTCTATGGCAGTAAATTCAAAAGAAATTGCCCTTTTTATTTTATCGGAATTATAATAAGATTCATTTAAGGCCGCACGGGCAGTCTCTTTTGTAATGGCCAAACCCTTTTTACTAAACAGCCTCACAACTGCCATAACACGCCAACTCAAGGCAGCCATCCAAGGAGTTACATTTATGCTCGGGCGTTTCTTTTTTAAGGCATCGGCAATCATAAAAAATAAATCCCTAAAACGCATATTGGCTCCCACCATTACATAACGTTCGTTGTTAATTTTTGCCTCGGACAATAAGATTAAAGCCCGCGCTACATCTGCCACATCCACGTATCCATTTACACCCATGCTATACAAAGGCATGCCTTTATAAATGGTCTGAACCAATGCATTTGACCCCCTCGAAAAATCGCCCACACCTATCAATACACCCGGGTTAACCATCACCACATTCAAGCCCTCCTCTGCACCACGCCATACCTCTAATTCTGCCTTATACTTACTAATAGCATAATTGCTATTTAACTTGCTACTCTCCCATTTACTATTTTCATCCATTGTATTGCCACTTTTGGTTCTACCTAAGGAAGCAATTGAACTTACATAACTCAAGTTTTTTACGCCATTCAACAAACATAAATTAACCACATTGGCAGTACCCTCAGCATTTACCTGCATCAACAAATCACGGTCTTTGCTATCAAAAGAAACCAAAGCTGCACAATGGTAAACCCTTTCTATACCTTGCATGGCTTCTGCTAAGGTGTCTATTTCTAACACATCTGTTTCTACCCAACTGAGCTGCTTTTGCATACTTTGCGCCACAACTTTATCTGCAAAATAATAATCAAAGATGAAGTTAAACTCCCATAGGTCAGACTGCTTGCGCTTGCAAGCGCGCACCTTTTCTTGTTTAGCCAAGAGCTGACAAACAAGGTGTGAACCCAAAAAACCCGTGGCGCCTGTTACAAGTATCAAGTGTGGAAATGTGTATTAATTGTCGGGCTAAAATAAGCAGTTTTGAAGAATATCTATCTATATCCATGATAACCGATTATTTACATCCACTTTCAGTAGCTCATATTCAGTCGTTAGACCAAAGAATGAGCAATAAAACTTTATTTCAATCCACGCAGTTTTACGACGGAAATATGCCCGATTTAAGCAAATTCGACTTGGTATTGCTTGGGGTAAAAGAGGATCGGTTCAGACCGGAATATGAAGGATGTGCGGCGGCGGCAGATGAAATTAGAAAAGATTTGTATGCCTTGGTAAAGCCGCGTACAGATTTGCGCATACTTGATTTGGGAAATATACATGCTGGCAACAGCATAAGCGATACGCATTTTGCTTTAAGGGCGACCTTAGAATCTTTGCATAAGTCCAAAATTATTACCTTGATTATGGGTGGTTCACAAGATTTAATTGCGGCGCAATATGGCAGTTTTCAAGGGCTGAACCCAAACATGCAGGTGCTCTTGGTGGATGCCAAAATGGATATGGAGATGCACGAAGAAAAATTGAAAAACAATTATTTGCCGCGCATTATTTCGCACGAACCCGAGTATTTGTTTAACATCACGCAAGCTGGCTACCAGGGCCATTTTGTGGAGGCCGATAGCTACGATGCCTTTGAGCGCATGAATTTTGATATGTTGCGTTTGGGCAGTTTGCGTGGCAACATGCAAGAGATAGAGCCGTATTGCAGAAATGCAAATATGTTGGGCTTTAGCATGCAGGCTATAAAAGCTTCCGATGCACCTGCGCAATTGCACCCATCGCCCAATGGCATGAGTGGCGAAGAGGCTTGTCAGCTCTGCCGCTACGCTGGTATGAGCAATGATTTAATGAGTGCAGGTTTCTATGATTTAAATCCATCGCAAGACCGCAACCATGTAAGCAGTGCTTTGGTGGCGCAAATGATTTGGTATTTCATGGAAGGCTATACCAACCGTCGCAATGATTACCCTGTGGCAGAAAGCAAAGATTACCTTATTTACCATACCACCAATAAAAACATGAACCGCGAGCTTACCTTTTACAAAAGTGTATTGAGCAACCGTTGGTGGATGGAGGTTCCATACCCACACGAGCGCAGCAAACACGAAGGAAAATTCTTGGTGCCTTGCAGCTACAAAGATTACCAAACCGCCCAAAACGACGAAATCCCCGACCGCTGGATGAAGACGTATCAGAAGTTGTAAGATACCAAAATTAAAGTTCCCAATAGCACATTGAAATAAAACCAATGTGAGAATAATTAATTTTACACTAAATTTGATTTAAGTAATTAAGAAAGCAAATTATACATCAATGAAGCTCACAATTAATATTCCAGATAATCAAACCAACAAGGCTATTCCTTTAATTGAATATCTGAATTCTCTTGATTTTATTACTGTGGAGCAGGATGAAAATTCAGTTATTCCAGATTGGCAGAAGCAAATAGCGAGAGATCGCTTAATAGCTTCCAAACCCGAGAATTTACTAGATTGGGATACGGTAAAAGACACCTTTAAATTGGATTAGTTTATGCTTTATGGCTTTTAAAATTAAACTTGAGCCAAAGGCATTTGAAGATATTCAAGATGCAATTGAATATTATAATGAACAACAGGTTGGTTTAGGAAAACGATTTCACAAAACCATTAAGCTAGCGTTTGATACTATAAAAAGCGACCCTTTTTTTCAAATAAAATATGATGATGTTCGATGCTTTTATACAAAACCATTCCCTTTTCTTATACATTACATTGTAATTGAGCATTCAAAAACTGTTTTGGTACTAGCAATTATTCATACTTCTAGAAATCCCAATACTTGGCCTAAAACTAACTAATTACAATAATTAGCTACTGCTCATTAACCGCCCAAAACAACAAAATCCCCGACCGCTGGATGAAGACGTATCAGAAATTGTAAGGAGTAAGAATAAATATCACCTAAAGTGACCAAGGTCAATAATTCTCATTCTTAAAACCAAGTTATTTGCTGCTCACCAAAAACAAGCTATTGCAACTGCACTTTGCAATTGTAAAGCGTTCAAAGCATGCAATATCTACTTATACCTTTTCGCGTACTCTACAAGTTGTACTATCTAATTATATTTGTTTTCTCACTCCTCCTATTATTTCCAATCAATTATTTTTTACTGTCTGATCCAAAATACTTTCCTGCAGCCTTTAACCTCATGAGGTGGCATGCCAAGGCGATGTTGATGGTGGCAGGAGATTTTATTAAAGTGGTAGGAAAAGACAATATCCCTATGGAGGGCGCCTATTTTATTTGTCCCAACCATACCTCTTACCTTGATATTTTTTGCCTCTATTCCTTATTTAAAAAGTACTTTGTTTTTACGGGCAAAAAGGAAATTGAAAAATGGCCAATCTTCCACAGATACTATACATCTGGCATGAATATTTTAGTGGATAGGCATAGTAAAACAGGCAGTCTTAAAGCCATAAAAAGAATGTCGAAAGAAATAGAATTGGGTAACCCAATTGTTGTTTTCCCAGAAGGAACCATCTCTAAACGAGCACCCATTTTGGCCCCTTTTAAATCTGGCGCATTTGCCATTGCCATTCAAAAACAGGTACCTATTTTGCCCATCACTTTTGTTACCAATTGGAAATTACTTCAAAGAGGTAGCTTTTGGTTTGGCCATGCCGGTCCAGGTCTGGCCATGGTGGTCATACATGAATTGGTTCAAACCAAAGGACTATTGAAAAATGATGTAGCGCTACTTCAAAATCAAGTTAAAAACGCCATCAATATTCCTCTTCTAAATAATAATTCATCTTTATGGCAAAACCGATAATGGTTATCAGTATAGCCAATAATAGGGTAATTGATGCCAAAATAGCTAAAACATAGTCCATAATCAATCCAGCTAAAAATAAATAAAGTAATACCAACAAACCTATCGTTGCTAATATTCCCAATATCAAAACCATTTGGGTAATAAACCTCACATTTCTGCCGTCTTTTGGCATTCTTTTGAGTGCGGTGTGCGATAAGATTAAGGTGATTGGACCAATAGCTAAGCCAAAAATAAAAGCCGAAAATAAAGCGGTTAAAAAGGCAAAAACAAAAGCAATCTAAAAGAGCTTCTTGGTTCTACCATCAATGGGTGCTCTTTTCTCTACCTTTGGTTTTGATGCCGACCCCACCTTTACCTTGCTTAAATAGCCATAACGAGTTTGGCAAGCAAAGAGCAACCCAAAAAGAATCAGAAGAAAAAAAGAGACCCTTTAAACATTCAGGTGTAAGGTAATTTTAAAATCCAAAATTCGTCAAACTAACGAAAGTAATTCAAGCGAATTCGCCACTTTTAGCTAAAATAAATATATATGCTAATTGCGTTTTGACGAATGGATTTTTGCCAATTCTCTCCCCACCAAAAATAATACAAGAGCCAGTGCTAGAAATAGTAATGAATAAATTACACTTCCAATATACAATGCCAAAATTACCAAAAGGAAAACTAATAAAATAGTGGCAGCCGCTCCAATAATTATGGCCATAATATGTATAACAGAATCTTTGCCATCTATGTCGAGTTGGTAACCCACAATGCCTGATGCTAGCAAAGCTGGCCCAGCAAACAACATATAAACCAAAATTAACCCTGTACTTGTAAAAGCAAAAAGACTTAATAAGGTAAGGAACATTAATACCAAACTAAGAATTCTTCTATATCTTAAAGCAATTTTCTCGGATCCTTCGTCTGACCTTTTGTATGCTTTCCTTTTTTCAATTAACTCTTTGTTTTCTACCCTATGCCTACCTAGTAAATTAACTAAAATTATTATAAGGCCAAAGACCGCAAAAATAATGGCGATATATCCTAAACTTGGCAATAAAAGGATTGAGAATAACATAATAGCAATACCAGCAATCAAAGGCAAATTGCTATGTTTGGCTCTTGGTTCACTCTTTGGAAATTTCTGCTTTAAACTATTATATTCCTTTCTAAATTCGGCAACAACAGAATCTCTTTTATGCTGCTTGTTACCAAAATCAAATTGAATTTTAGGCATATAAAGTAACATATTTATGGCGCCTTCACTTGCTGTAACTTCTTGCTCTTCCTGCTTTTCCGGACTACTTATTTCCTCATGTTTCTTTTCTTTATCAGAGCTTGGTTTATCTGGCTTATTTTTTTCTAGCTGTGGTTTTGATGCCGACCCCACCCTTACCTTGCTTAGATGGCCATACCGAGATTGGCAAGCAAAGAGCATCCCAAAAAGGATTAAAAGAAATAGGCTTGACTTTTTTAACATCTCAAAGCAAGATAATTTAATCTTTGTAAATATTGCTTAAGCGCCTATGCAAACTGATTTGATATTTAACATTATCTTGCACCTGTGAATTTGCCTAAAATATCTGTTACACAATTTTGGCTGTTGGCCGCGTTGCTGCACCTTTTGGGCTTTGCTCAAGCCTTGCATACGGGCAGCATTTATTTGGTAGATTCTATCGACTATCTTTCGCAAGCAGAAAATATTAAACTACATGGAAGTTTATATGCAGCACCTTGGTCAGGACCAATAAAACCAGACTACTACAGCTTTCGTCCGCCAGTTTACGGCTTTTTAATATACTGCATCAAGGCTTTGGTTCAGACCGATTATGCTATTTTATTTCTGCAAATGCTCATCAGTTTAAGCACCATTTGGGGCGTGCTAAAATTTGCCAAAGAGCTTGGCTTCAATCAAAATGTAAGCAGACTCATACTCCTCCTCACACTCATTCTCTATCCCTCGCAAATTATCCATTGCAATTTTGTAATGAGCGATATCTTGTTCCAAAGTTTATTCTTTTGGTCGGCCTACTTTACCTATAAATTATGGTCCGAACCAAGCCATAGTCGCAGCATACTTGCAGCCGCTTGCTTTGCCCTAGCCATGCTTACCAAGCCTGTTGCATTCTTGTTGGGTATGAGCATTGCACTCATTTTATTCTTTGTTTTCCTCAAGCAAAAATCGCTCAAATTCTTAATTCCATTCTTGTTGCTACCCATGGTGTATCATGGCTATTCAAGCTATAATAAACACGTAACTGGCTATTACCATTACTCTTCTGTTACGCCCATTTTTGTGCTTAAATACATGGCCAAATACACCAACGGACAAATATACGGTGAAGCCTATGCAGATGCCGCTCAAGAGCAAATTATGGCCAAGGCCAATGCAGCCAAAACATACGGCGAGCGCTATGAACTCATGAACCACGAAGGCAAAGAAATTATAGCACAACATCCACTCTTCTTTGCTTGGTTTAATGTAAAAGGATGGCTGGCATGTATGATAGATCCAGGTAGGTTTGAATGGGTTCATTTTCTGAACCTCAGTGAAGGCAGCTATTTAGGCTTATATCATGTGATACATACACAAGGTTTGGTCAACGGAATCATAGAATTTATAAGCAATGCCCCCTTGGGCTTATTACTCATATTGCTTATTTGTTTGCTTAGCAATGTACTTATAAGCATTGCCCTACTCTCTACCCTATTTAACAAACAGGTGCCCCTCATTTTACGCATTTGTATATTTTTGTTTATAGGCTACATCTTAGCATCCACGGGCGTTCTGGGCTTATCGCGCTACCGAATAGCCTTTGCCCCATTGCTTTGGATAAGCTTTATCATTTTTGTAGAAAAGTACTTAAGTAAAAAGTTTCATGCTACAAATTGAAGCGCCACATGCGCCCATAGAAGAAATTAATATGCCCTTATTTAAGGAAAAACAAGTGCAGGTTTTTATCAAGCGTGAGGACCTTTCGCATCCTTATATTTCGGGCAATAAATGGCGCAAACTTAAGTACCATTTGTTGCATGCAGAAGCAATGCATAAAAACACTTTGGTAACATTTGGCGGTGCGTATAGCAACCATTTACTAGCCACGGCAGCCGCTGGTGCAAAATATGGCTTTCGCACTTTTGGCTTTGTGCGAGGCGAGCAAGTAAGCAATATGGTATTGCAGTTGTGCAGCATCTTTGGCATGCAATTGCAGTTTGTAAGCAGAGAAAATTACCGTAACAAAGAAGAATTGTTTAAGCAGCATTTCGGTCTGAACCAAGAAGCGCTTTTTATCCCAGAAGGTGGTGCAGGAGAACTGGGCGAACAAGGTGTTGCAGAAATGCTCGAAGAAGATTGCTTTACCCAATACACCTTTACAGATATATGCTGTTCGGTGGGCACTGGCAGCACCCTGCGCGGCTTGTTGCGCGGCTTACAGCAAACCAACAACCCTGCCAAGGCACATGGATTTGTGGTACTTAAAGGAGCAGAAAATATGCAGGAAGAGTTTGCAGAATTTGCACCAGAGAGCTTTCAATTGCACCACCGTTTTCATGGTGGCGGATATGCAAAAAGCGACGAACAACTAATTGCCTATATCAAAAAATTTGCCAGCAGCACAGGTATTTTACTCGACCAAGTGTACGAAGGTAAAATGATGCAAGGCATAGAAACATTGGCAGCAGAAAACTACTTTGCCCCTCACTCAAAAATCCTCGCCTTACACAACGGCGGCGTAATAGGTCTCAGCGGTATTCTTGCTTAATTAATCAATTTGTGCTCCCTATCAGCAGCATAAGATAATGCCGCTTGTATATCAGCTATAAAAAAAATAACCCCAACCTGTGAAGGTTGAGGTTATTCAATAAATTTGATTACAAGCCTATTTGGTTAATTCCAATAAGGCAGCTTCGTTAACAAAAACTGGATACTTAGCACGCAATTCTTTAACCCAAACTTCCATTAAATATTCTTGGTAATCGCTGGTAACTAATCCTTTTGCTTCTTTTAAAGTTTTAACTTCTGGAGCAATAACGCCAAGCACATTGTAGAAGCGGTTTGCATCTACATCTGTAATGTCAACCACACCCTTCTTATCCCATAATTTGGCAGCGGTAGCATCTGTTTTCTCAGCCTTATAATCCTTGGCAACAACAGCATTTGGAACCTTTTTGGTTAATTTCTTAATAACCTCTGCATCTGTTTTACCGCTGTTAAACATCTTCATGGCAGCAGCCTTTGTTTTGGCATCCATGCAGTTGTAAACTTGGTAATTGATACGCTCTTTCCACATGTATTTAGTTTTAGAAATCTCGTAGAAAGCTTCCAACCCAGTTGTATCATTAATTGCCTTGCTCCACACTTTACGATCAGTTAAATCGAACAACAAAATGCCATCGTGGTATTCTGTCATGATATTCTTAAACTCTGGATACTTGGTTTCTAAAATGCTTTCCTCATAAGCCAAACACTTATCGTTGGCCCAAGAAGTAAACTGATTTTTTGCAATCATAGCTGCATTTTCTTTCTCATGCGGCTCTTGGTTCGACTCTAAAAAGGTACCAAAATCTTTAGCAGTATAGGTTTGTGTACCAACAGTAAACAAAGGCTTCACACCCATTTTCTTTTCATCGTATTTCCAAGTTCCTTTTAAGAAATTGGTATCCAATTTTGCAGCAAACTCGTTAATATTAACCGTATTTTCTTTGTAATTATTTTCTTTCTTCACACGCACAATCACGGCAGTTTTTGAACCTTCTGACCTGCTATCACGCGTAACTTTATTCTTAATTACATCTTGCACCTCTTTGTATTCACCCAAAGGACGAAAATCTACGTATTTAACCAAATGCCATCCATATTCAGTGGCAAAAGGCTTAGAGGTTTCACCAGTCTTTAAAGAAAAACATACATCTTTAAAATCATCTGGGTAACCACTTAAACTAGCAATCCAGTTCATTACTCCTTTGTTGCCTTTAGACCCATCGTCTTGCGAATATTTTTCAACGATAGAATCGAAGCTACTGCCATTGTTCAATTCTGCATAAGCTGCATCTATTCTCTCTTTGGCGTTGTTCATGGTTTCTTGCGAAGCACCATAACCTGTTCTCACCATTACATGTTGTACCTTCACTTCGCCACGTGCAGGTCTGCTGCCATTCACACGCATGATATGGTAACCAAATTGGGTACGAAACGGTGCGCTAATCTCGCCCTTGGCAGTTTTGTAGGCTACGTTCTCAAAAGGATATACCATTTGAAATACCGTAAACCATCCCAATTTACCAAAGTTCTTTTTGGCCGAGGGATCGTCAGAATATTTTGACGCTAAGCTATCGAAGCTTTCACCTTTGGCGGCTCTTTTGCGCAAATCCAACACCTTATTGTAGGCAGCCAAAGTATCCTTTGGTGAGGCATTAGGAGCCACATTAATCAAAATATGACTGGCATTTACTTCAAGTTGCATGCGCTCGTAAGCCTCTTGCATTAAACCCTCAGTTACCTTCTTGTCGTTTAAATAAGGAGTAGCCAATTGCTTGCGGTATCCTGCCAATTCCGATTTAAAAGCTGGATTGGTATCCAAGCTCAACGTCATGGCCTCTTTCACCTTCAATTTAAAATTCACATACAAATCTAGGTATTCCCTAATCTCAGTTTCTGTAGGCTTAACCTTGTCTTTTCTATTTTTGTTGAGCTGACGCAGAAACTCATCCTGCAAGACGGTTTCGTTGCCTATGGTAAAAATGGTGGGATTGGGTGTTTGAACTTCAACTGCCACGGGTTTTTTAGCCGGAACATTCTTAGAACCTTTTTGAGCACTTGCCTGAAATGCGCCGATACAACCTAAAAAACCTAGCAATAATGCGGTTTTCTTCATATAAATAATTTTTTTAAGATATGCAAAAATAGGAATTTGAGGCACCCATGCAAATAAAGCAGCCACTTAGTAAAAAAAATTCAGCAGCAAGGCTTTGGTTCAGACCGATTTTAAGGCGTATAAAACCGGCTTAGACGGACTTGCATCCGACTCAAAACTGGCAATTTGGAGGTTTAATAAATATATTCCATCTGGCGCCTCGTTGGGCACAAAGACCATTTCTGTAATGGTTGCAAGCATTCTGGGCTCCTCTGGATATTGCCAAAAGGCCTTGTGTGCGGCCATGGCACCACCATCCTCTTCCCTATCCACAGAAGGCAAATCTAACAACAAATGTTTGATTCCATTTTTTGCAAAAAATTTACACAAGGCAGGGTCCAAATAGGTTGGATTGGTGCCAGAATACCCCTGCAATAGCTTGTTGGAGTGGTTTGGCAAGCTTCTTATAACAACTGCTTCCACCTGTGGGTTGAGCCAATTTTCGGCAGCTCCCAGCGGTATTATGGTATCGCCATTTTCGGTCTGAACCGACGCCAATGAAACCACTTGGGCCATGCAATGAAAATCTGTGAGACACCCGTTGATGGTATTTCTTTCCTTAGTAATATGTCCGATACACTCGGTATGCGTGCCGTTGCCATGGGCGTTAAGCAGCAAGTTCTCGCAATTGGCCGAGCTTCCCATGGCCACCGAGCCTACGAAATCGCCAACGCGAATTGGTTCAAACCGAGGAAAAGGAATATGAAATGCATTGGGATTTTGGGCTCCACTCTGCAGTGGCAGCGATAAATCTATGCCTTTTGAAAAATCAATTTCCTTTTTTTGCCCATCCCATTCAATAATTGCTTTCATTTTGCGTTCTTTAGGGCAAATATTGGATTTTGTTTCCTATTTCCCATCAATCCTTATATTTGGAAACAGACAGCGCATGAAGGCATACGAAAAAAAACGATGGTGGAAGATCGCCATATTGGTTGCAGCCATTTTAATTGGGGGCTTTTCGCTTTGGTACACCCGTGCCTTGGTAAAGGAGTTGGCCGTGCAAGAAGACAAGAAAATTCTGTTGTGGGCAAATGCCACGCGACAATTGGGGGCGGCTACTGCCGAAACCGACATTAATTTTTTACTCGATATTATCAAAGACAACGAGACCATTCCTACCATTTTGGTTGACGACCATGGCACCATTATTTCGCATAGAAATCTTGATTCCTTGCAAGCCTTAGACACTGCGTTTTTGGCTTCCGAATTGTTGTTGATGAAGGCCGAACATGAGCCCATCAAAATTGAGTACGATAAGGAAAACAACCGAAGCAACTTTTTGTACTACAAAAACTCATTTATCTTAACTGCACTAAAAACCTATCCGTTTATACAACTCTCTTTAATTGCCTTTTTTGCCCTCATGAGTTATTTTGCATTAAGCAGCAGCAGACGTGCAGAGCAAAACCAAGTGTGGGTGGGCATGAGCAAAGAAACGGCCCATCAATTAGGCACGCCCATATCTAGTTTGCGCGAGTGGCACAACATGCTACGCGATACCGAAAAAGACCAACAAGAAGAGATTCTTAAGGAGGTAGATTACGATATAAAAAGATTAGAACTTATTACAGAACGCTTTTCAAAAATTGGGTCCGAACCGATCCTAAAAGCAGAGAATCTTGATATTATTATTGAGAACTCTATAGGCTATTTGCGCAACCGCGTAAGCAGCAAAGTAAACTTCACCATAGACATTGGCAAGCCCGGCAATTGGGCCAATATCAATATCCCTTTGTTTGATTGGGTGATAGAAAATCTATGCAAAAACGCCATAGATGCCATGGAAGGCAACGGCGATTTGCGCATAAGCATAAACCACGACGAAACACACGTGTACCTCGACATTACAGACACCGGTAAAGGCATCCCTAAAAGCAAGTTTCAAACCGTATTTAAACCCGGTTTCACCACCAAAAAACGCGGCTGGGGATTGGGACTCTCTTTGGTAAAACGCATCATCAACGAATACCATAAAGGCACCATTTACGTGCGCCACTCTGAACTCGGCAAAGGCACTACTTTTAGAATTGTGCTGAATGCAGCTTAGGTGTTGTTTGGCTGGTTTTTGCCACTTTATTAAGTAGAGAAGGATTAGATGAAACAAGTAATAGTTTGTTAAACACAAGCCTTTAAAACAAGCTCTCTTTAAAAATAAATCATACAAACACGAAAATTGTAAACTCTTATTAGACGCAAGTCTCCAACGATTATATATCAAATTGGTGTTTCCATAGTTTGTTAATCTTTTGCTCATAGAATATTGAACAATTAATTTGTACAAAAAAACTATGAAATGGAAACTTACCCCTATTAAGCATCATGGAGAACTTCGCATCAAAGTAGAATTCCCACAAAACGCAGAATTAAACACTAAAATAAGGAGCATTAAAGGGTCAAAATGGAGTTCAAGCTTAAGATCGTGGCATGTTGCCAATACTCCCGAAAACTTAAGTCAATTGAGCCTAAATGAAATTAACAATTTAACTGACTCCCCTTCTTTTAAGAACGAGGTATTACCTGAGGAAACAAACATAAAAATTTCAAAGTATGAAAAATGGTTAACTAATAAAAGATATAGTGAAAGGACAATAAAAGTATATACACAAGCATTAAGAAGTTTTTTAAAGTATCATTTCAAAAAATCAATAAACGAAATAAGCAATGAAGACATAATAGACTTTAACGTCAATTACATTCTTAAGAATAAGCTTTCTGCAACTTATCAGAACCAAGTAGTTAATGCAATAAAGTTGTTTTTTGATAAAATTGAAGGCTCGAGGATACTTATAGAGGAAATAGAGAGGCCAAAAAAAGCGAAGTTATTGCCAAATGTATTGAGCAAAGAGGAAGTTAAGTTAATATTAAATGCGCTAGTAAATACCAAGCACATAGCCATGTTAAGTTTAATTTACAGCTGCGGATTAAGAAGAAGTGAGTTAATAAATTTAAAGCCAAGTGATATTGATTCTAATAGAAAAATAATTATCATCAGGCAGGGCAAAGGCAGGAAAGATAGAATTGCCCCATTATCCGAAAAGATCATCGACATGTTAAGGCGGTATTATATAGGATACAAACCACAAATATGGCTATTTGAGGGCCAAATAAAAGGCACACAATATGATGAACGCAGTTTAGCAAACGTTTTAAAGCAAGCCTTAGCAAAAACAAATATTAAAAAACCCGTTTCGCTGCATTGGTTGCGCCATAGTTATGCCACCCACTTATTAGAAGCAGGAACAGACTTAAGATACATTCAAGAGATTCTTGGCCATCAAAGCAGTAAAACAACAGAAATATATACCCACGTGAGCACAAAAAACATTCAAAATATTAAGAGCCCCTTCGATGATTTATAAAAAAAACACAATATATTTGATTTATCAAATCGCCCTAAACCTGCCGCAAGCCCCCCACCCCATCCCCGCTAATGAGCATTTTTAGTCCGATATAAACAAGTTAGCACCAATGCAAAGAGGCATGACCAATACAACTAAATAACAAAAATTGAGACAAATTAAATGGACATACAATTTCTATCTGGACTTTTTTTATTAATTGGAATATTCAGTTTATTTATTTCTGGGACAATAATAATTCAATTTATTAGAGGATTAATCAAAAAACACGAAAACAATAAAGTTGTTTGTGGGTTCTTATTAGTATTATTAGTTAGCGAATATATTCTATTGCTTTCTCTTTTTTATATTCAGATAACAGCACCCTTTTCAGTTACTTTTGACGGTTCGCCAGGCGGACAAAGTCTCGGTATCAATCCGACAATTAATTATTTACTGACTATTACTTTTCTTTGCATATCAATTACAGCATTTAGACACACTCTTCCTTATTTTAAAAGCAATTCTAAGTCATTTCTTTTCTTGAATATTATTGGAATAATATTAATTTATTTGATTTCTAACGCTTCTAAACACGATTATGACCAATTCTCAGATTCCAAAACAATTTCCCAACTTGTTTCAATAAGGTCATCAATAGCCCCTCCAATTATTTGGTTGTTTATTGTGACTTTATTTCGAATTAACAAACAACAATTAATTAAAACCATTCTATACACATTCATTCCAATTATTGCTTTCTATTTTATATTAATATATTCCAGAGTAAATATTAATTCGTTACCCAATGAAACTAAAGAATATTATATGAACAAACTTGGAGCATATGGTTAAGAAAAAGCATTTCAGTAAAATTGCACTTGTGCTAACATGGGTTTGGCAAAAGTTGCGGTTCAGTGCTCCGCAGACACATTTGTGGTTAATCAAACATTGGTTCTCCGCATCAACATTTGTGGTGAAAATCGCCACCTTCGCCAAGCCCGAAAACGTTAGCGGTCATTATAAAAGACGACATCGAATGAAAATTAAACTGACAATTATATTTCT
>JBILVK010000119.1:0-8662 GCA_044370475.1 Bacteroidia bacterium | reverse complement strand
ATTGTGTGGGCAGGTATTATGATGCCAATACGGAGCAGGGTTTTGAGGATGCTTTGAAGATTGTGATTTCGCAGGCTTTGAACAATACTACGGCGCAAGTGAATTTGTTGGATGTGTATAGCAAGCCTACGGAGACCAATGTGAACATGAGTTTTTACGACATGAATTCTGGTATGTTGATGTATAATTATATGCATACCATTAATGAGCGTGGGAACCCAGATACGATAAATTTGGATCCTGTGTTTAGGTATAGAATGGTGGTGCATACCATACCGCCTGTGGTGAAGGAGAATATTGATGTAACGCCGGGTAAGCATACCATTATTGGGGTGGATGCGCCGCAGGGGCAATTGTTGGTGAAGGTGGAGGGTTTGACAAATTATGCTAATTTGCAGTTTATAGCGCGTAAGCGTGGCTCACCTTATACTTTGCATGTGCAGGATGCGGGTACCAAGGAAAAGTACTTGGTTGGTAAATATGATGTAGAGGTTTTGTGTTTGCCGCGCATGCAATTTAAGGATGTGAGTGTTGACCAGAATACTACTACTACCATTCAGTTGCCGCAGCCGGGTAAGTTGATTGTGAATTGTCAGTTGCAGGATTATTATGCCGACATTTACCAAATGGTGCGCAATGAGTTGGTTTGGGTTTGTAAATTGCCTTTTGAGAAGCGCAACCACCAATTGATTATGCAGCCGGGAGATTATAAAATTATATATAGGTCTAAGGGGGCAAGCAGGAGCTCGTTTACCTTTGAGCGTTTGTTTAAAATAACGAGTGGACAGGCTACGAATATTACACTAAATTAATCATGATTGAATCGTAATGGGTTCAAGGAAAAGAATAAAAAAAAGATGAAAAAGTTCGACGTACAAAATGTAAAAGACACCCGCAGCGGATTTGGTGCAGGCTTATCGGAATTGGGAAAAAGCAACCCGCGTGTGGTTGCCCTTTGTGCAGATTTAACAGGATCTTTAAAGATGGATGCTTTTCAAAAGGACCATCCTGAGCGGTTTTTTCAGGTGGGAATTGCGGAGGCAAACATGATGGGTGTTGCGGCTGGTTTAACTATTGGCGGCTGGATTCCGTTTACGGGCACTTTTGCTAATTTTAGCACGGGTAGGGTTTATGACCAGATTAGACAGAGTATTGCGTATAGTGGCAAGAATGTAAAAATATGTGCTTCGCACGCGGGTATTACTTTGGGTGAAGATGGTGCTACGCATCAGATTTTAGAGGATTTGGGCTTGATGAAAATGTTGCCTGGCATGGTGGTTATAAACCCTTGTGATTATAACCAAACCAAGGCTGCTACCATTGCCATTGCCAATTATGATGGTCCGGTTTACTTGCGTTTTGGCAGGCCTGCGGTACCTAATTTTACTTCTGATAGTGCGCCTTTTGAAATAGGCAAAGCTTTGATGTTAAATGAAGGTGCAGATGTATCTATTTTTGCTACCGGACATTTGGTTTGGAAGGCCATTGAGGCTGGACATAAATTGGCAGAAATGGGTATTGATGCGGAGATTATAAACATACATACCATAAAGCCTTTGGATGAAGAAGCGGTGTTGAAATCTGCTGCAAAAACGCGTTGTGTGGTAACGGCTGAAGAGCACCAAATGAATGGTGGTTTGGGCGATAGCATTGCACAATTGTTGGCGCGCAAATTGCCTACGCCTATGGAAATGGTGGCGGTAAATGATAGCTTTGGTGAGAGTGGTACACCAGATGATTTAATGAAAAAATACGGCTTAGAAAGCACAAATATTGTTGCTGCAGTTGAGGCAGTATTAAAACGTAAATAATATGAATTCATCTATTTGGAAAAAAATTGCCTTGGTAATTGGGGCTGTTTTATTGTTGTTGCAATTTGTGCAGCCTGCTCGTAACTTGGGTTCTGCAACGGGTGCAGAAGATATTTCTACTGTGGTGGCTTATACGGGCGATGTGCAAAAAACCTTGGAGACCAGTTGTTTTGATTGCCATAGCAATAGCACGGTTTACCCTTGGTATGCGAGTGTGCAGCCTTTGGGCTTGTGGTTAAGACACCATGTAAATGAAGGCAAAGCTGAGTTGAATTTTACTACATTTAAAGCTTATGCGCCTAAGCGACAAGCGCACAAGTTGGATGAGGTAATTGAGATGTTGGAGGAAGGTGAAATGCCTTTGCCTTCTTATACTTTGATTCATAAAAATGCGGTCTTGAGTGATGTCCAAAAAGCAGAATTAATTGCATGGGCAAGAGAAGGAGCTAAGCAAATTAGGGTAGCCAATAATCTGTCTGAACCAAGCACCGAATCGCATTAGTTTTTTTTATAGGCCTTCTAAGATTAGCTTAAGTTTTAGTACGGCAGCTACCGTCATGGCATCTTCAATTTGTCCGCTTTTTACCATTTGGTAGAGGGTATCGAAAGGAATTTTCTTGAGGTGGAGTTCCTCTGTTTCTTCGGGCTCTGCTTGGGTAAAGGTAAGGTTGCGGGCAACGTATAAGATGGCATGTTCATCTGTGGCGGAGTTGCTTAAATCCATTTCCAGAATTTTTCCCCAATCTTGTGCTATGATGCCGCATTCTTCTAAGAGTTCGCGCTTGGCAGATTCAATGGGGTCAACGCCTATTTTGCCACCACCTTCTGGTATTTCCCAGGAATATTTTTTAAGGGGATATCTAAATTGGCCTACGATATAGGTATTGTTATCTTGATCTAGGGGAATGATGCCGATGGCTAAATTTTTGAAATGAACTACGCCATAAACGCCTGGGGTGCCAGCAGGAGTAGTAACATCTTGGTGGTGTACTTCTATCCAATTGTTTTGGTAAACAATTTGGTCTGAATTGGTTTTCCAGGGGTTTTTGTTTTCGTTCATAATATTGTTTTGGTAAGAAGAAGAACGTACAAAAAGAAGGATAAATTATGAATTAAGCAAAGATTGATTTTTGCATAAAAAAAGCTGCCTTATTGGGGCAGCTTTTTTTTGTAATTCTATTTTATGTCTGTATCCAAAGGATAGTTGTTGTTGGATACAACTTGGGCAAATTTTATGTTGTAAACGGCGCCTTGGTTCAGACCGAAAGATGGGGCTAAACTTTATGGGAACTTAGGGAACTTTTTGAAGTCTGGTTTGCGTTTTTCGAGGAAGGAGTTTTTGCCTTCTTTGGCTTCTTCGCTCATGTAGTAGAGGAGGGTTGCGTTGCCTGCTAATTCTTGGATGCCTGCTTGGCCGTCTAGTTCTGCGTTGAAAGCGCTTTTGAGCATTCTAAGGGCGATAGGGCTTTTCTCCATGATTTTTCTACACCATTCTATGGTGGTATCTTCTAGCACTTCTAGTGGTACAACTTTGTTTACAAGACCCATATCTAGGGCTTCTTGGGCATTGTATTGATCGCAAAGGAACCATATTTCGCGCGCTTTCTTTTGTCCTACCACGCGTGCCATATAAGAGGCGCCAAAGCCCCCATCGAAGCTACCTACTTTTGGTCCGGTTTGGCCAAATTTTGCATTTTCTGCTGCAATAGATAAATCGCAAATCACGTGCAGTACATGTCCGCCACCAATGGCCCAGCCAGCCACCATGGCAATAACCGGTTTAGGGATGCGGCGAATTTGCATTTGAAGATCGAGTACATTTAAACGTGGCACGCCATCTGCGCCAACATAGCCGCCATGTCCGCGTACGCTTTGATCTCCTCCGCTGCAGAAAGCTTGTCCGCCCTCACCTGTAAGGATTACGCAATACACGTTTTCGTCTTGACGGGCCAATTCCATGGCTTCGCTCATTTCCTTAACGGTAAGTGGTGTAAAGGCGTTGTGCACCTGTGGGCGGTTGATACTTATTTTGGCGATACCTTCATAAAATTGGTAGAGAATTTCTTTGTATTCTTTGAGGGTTGTCCAGTTATATTTTGATTGCATGAAGAGATGATTTTTTTTGTGAAGCAAATGTAGATTAAGCGATGGATTAAGCAAAATAAAAGGGAAAGAATGACTTTATTTTTGGGGTGTTTGTTTTAGATATTGGAGTTTCTACTTTTAAACAAAGTTTGGCTTTTATAAAGGGCACAAGAAAAGTAGAGATTTATGTTCAGTAGAAACCTTAATTGGAGTGCTTAATTTGCCTAAACTCTTTAATTACCTCTAGGTTTATTTTCTGGTCAAATGTTAGCTCTAAAACTACTGGTTTATTCGAGGGCTCGTAAAGCGAATCTAGTTGTGTAGCCAGCTCTCTTTTATTCTCACAAGCCATATGGCTTAAGCCATGTTGATCACACAATTTTGCAATGCTTAATTGATGCGGAGTGGTAAAATATTCAAGCTCATTTGGGTGCCCATCTGGCCCATCTATCCAATTAAAAATATTACCTCCATTATTGTTAATCACGATCACCCTCAGGTTGTTTGGTAGCTCATGTTGCCAAAATGCATTTTGGTCGTAAAACAAAGATAGGTCACCTAAGATTAATGTAACAATTTCCTTATTTTGGATTCGGGCCGAACCAATGGCAGTGCTTACTGTTCCATCTATTCCGCTTGTTCCCCTGTTGCTATACACCTGAATTCCTTTGCCGCTAAATCCAAGCCAGCTTGCCCATCTTACAGTAGAACTGTTGCCCAATTGAAGCAAACTATTCTCTGGAAGCGAATTCAAAACCCTTTGCATGGCGATTGGTTCAGACCAAGGCTTTTTAGTAATAAATTGATTGAGTACGTTGCTTACTTTTTCATCAAAAAATGTCCAATTAGAAAAATAAGGTTTATGGGCAGAGTTACTAAAGATATGAAGGCTTTCAAAAGCCTTTAAATAGGCTAATACATTGGCTTGAATGGGGTGGGTAACATTCTGGTAGGTATCTACCATTTCGCTCGCAGATTGAATGCGAAAATGAGACGCTGGTTTTAATCCTTTTAGCCAAACTTTTAAAGATTTAGATACCATTGGGCCTCCAAAGGATATGAGCAAATCGGGTGCTAAATCCTCCAGCAATTGTTTCGGTTCAAACTGTAAAATGCAATCAAAGTTCTTAATATTACTGCATTCGTGCTGGTTAGAGACAATATCTGTGAGGATGATAACATCGTCTTGCTTCTCAAACGATTTAAGGTAATTTGATAGGTGAAAAGAAGGGGGCATTTGTCCCACAACAATCATTTTTTTCTTGCTATTTTTCCATGCCGTTGCTAGGGTATCTAACTTTGGCAAGGAAGTAAAACTACTTGTAGTAAGCTTGCCTTGGTGCTCAGAAATTTTTGGAACATCCAAGTTTTTGGGAATGTTGTATAACGGCTCTCGCAAGGGTACATTTATGTGAACCGGACCAAATCCATGTTCTTTCATGCACTCTTCCAAAGAGGTTAAGACGATCCTTTCTGTTAAACGATAATCAATTTTATCTTCCTCAAAACACAATAGCTCATGACTAGATAACACATGCTTGCCAAACACGCCCTTTTGCATAATCATTTGCCCATCTTGCTGATTTAATAACTCGGGAGGACGGTCTGCCGTTAAAATTAATAAAGGTATTTTTTGATAATAGGCTTCTGCAATGGCTGGGAAAAAATTAAGGCAAGCAGTACCAGAAGTGGATATGAGCACCACGGGTTCTTGCAGTTGCTGGGCCATTCCCATGGCAACAAACCCCGCACTGCGCTCGTCTATAATAGAATAACATGCTATGCCTTCTTGTTGGATAAATGCCAAACTCAGAGGGGCAGATCTGCTTCCTGGACAAATTACAGCATGTTTTACGCCAAATTGCCTGCAAACCTGAGCTATGGTGAATACGTGTAGTTGCAAAATGTATTAGGTTGAATAATCCTCAAAAATAGATTTTTTTCAGGCTAAGATGGCTCAAGTAATTAACAGTTGTTTAGAATTGTAGTCTAATTCCTAAATTAACACCAAATAGCCGCGCATTGGGCAAGTTCTGGTAATTGAGCCTGTGTGAAAATCCAAATGTCACAATCTTAAATATGTTCTCAACACCATACCCTATCTCAACATAGGGCTCTTTGTTAAAAGTATTTATTGGCGAAATCGCATCCCCGCTCTCATCACTTACTGGAATAAGTGATTTATTTTCTGCAGTCATACTGCCATATCCAGCCTTTACCACTGCATAATTTCTTAACTTCATTTTGTTTAAGCCTGGTATTTTATTAAACATTACTCCCTCAAATCTTTGCGTATAGGCAACATGAATAAATTGATCACTTATAAACTCATAAAAGTTCATTAAGCTGTAATTATAATCACTGTAAATAATACTTTCATTTCCCCTCGCTACATCCAACAACGGATATGGTAATTTGCCAAATATTTTTCCAACATACACGTACCAATCGGCTGTTCCAAACACAGAGGTATTCATATGGTGCGATATAATAATGTTGATTTTATCGTAGTTAAAATCGCCTCTCCATAAGCCCTCAATTCCCCTTTTGTATCCCAAAATAACCACCGGTAATTTTGCACGCTCTATCTGGAATCGATCATGTCCCCTAGAGATCATCACTTCCTTATATGCCCAACGTGCCTCCACCCCAAACTGACTGGTAGTAAAAGTACTCTCTAAGTTTTGGTTCAATACAGGCGATTCAGGATTGCTGATATAGGCAAACTTAAAATCGCCTAAAGGTGTAAAAATGCTGTGGTCAAACAAAAATTTAATCGTCCAATTGCTCGAGTAGGTCTGAGTAAAACTCAAGTTCACTTCCTCCGTTTGATTTATCCTTACATTCTGAGAAAAGAAATTGAAAAACTGAAAAAATCCGCTGCTCAATGCGTAGGTAATTGGGGAGTTGGTAACCCCCAATATGTCGTAATCCTTGCGGTACCTGGCAGATGCAACTGTCCACCTTCTTGGGTCAATTACGTAATCTAGTTTGCCGCTATATTTAAAGGTCTGATCCAATATGCCGTATGCCAAATAAGTATTAAAGACAAATTTTTCACTGAAATCATAATTTGTCTTAAAGCCCAAGCTTACCCTTAATCCCTCCACTTTGTTATAAGCTAGCATATTCATATAAGGCCCCCAATCCAATCTGCCAATACGTTTATAGCCTTCAATAATGGTATGAACCAAGTCGACATAGGTTTTAACAATAGGTAGATTGTTAACAGAATCAACCTTGTTCACCATTTCTTTTTCAATGGATGAAAGTGGCTCCGTTCTTTTCTCTTCCCAATAAACACTATCTGTATTGGCTGCATTTTCATTGGTCACAACAGGGTAATCAAAGAATTCTTTGTTAATACCAATATTGGTTTTTACATCTGTATAGGCGTTGTAAAAACCTGCCACCATGCCACTTCCATTTTTCTGAAAACGGGCAAAGTCAAATATAATTCTGCTCTTAGTGGTAATCCATGAGGCCTCCGCCGTAGGCATCATCTCTTGCTGTATTTTAATCCTATTTACAAAGTTTACATTGGCCGCTTTACTCACTTCCAATACAACCCGCTTTAAAGCAAAAGTACTGTCGCTAATCCATATATATCCTTCAAAGCCCAAGTCCTGCTTTCGCTTTAAATTCACCTGAATCTTATAACTCTTTATCGCATCAATTTCTATTGAGTCGAGCAAGGTATATATGTAGTAAAAATGCGCCTCATCGGCCACCGGTGAAACAAAATCTTTGTTCAAAACTCTCACAAAATTTCGGTTCAGGTTATAATGATGCAATTGTCCTCCCATCAAATCCATGAGGTATGAGTTGGCCTCTATTCCTATACCAGAATACTTGCTTCCTTCAATCACTTCTTTGCCTTTTCCTATGCTGCTTAAAAAATAATATTTAGAATAAGTCTCACTCACAAAAACAGGTAAAATATGCTTGCCTTCATCATTGCGCATTTGGTGAATGGTGTCAAACAAACTTTTTAAAGGTTTAAATACCTTCGAGTTTTTCATTTCATCAGAAATATTGGTGAGCGAAATGTCAACCTTACTATAGGAGTTGTATTGATAACTGCTTATCTCATCTTGGTTGTTAATTTTTTTGCGCTCCCTGGCCCCATTCACAATGCGCAAAGCTGGATTAACACCTGGTGTAATAACAGCTTCCATCATTTCGGTTGAAGCCTCATCCAACTCTATCAATAACTGTGTTGTTGTGCCTTGTTTTATCTTACGTGAATAGCGTTTATAACCCACATAGGTTATAACAATAGAATCAACAGGCTTATTTGTTTTTAAGGTAAATCTCCCCTCAAAATCAGAAGTAATGCCACCCGGAATGCCTTTAAAACCCACACTCACAAAAGGCAATGCTTCCTTGTTTCTGCGGTCTTGAATTTTTCCAGAAATGACAGTCTCAACTTGGGCAAACGCAAGGGTGGACCAAAATGTTAATATGAATAAAAGGCGCACTATAGCAAACGCATTTTCATACGTACATCAACAGCAGGCCTGTCGCCTGGCTTGGTTTGTACCATAGCAATCTTATCCAACACATCCCAACCACTCACGAGCTCTCCAAATACAGTATAAGAACCATCCAAATGTGGAGCACCACCATATTCAATATACGTTTGAACTTGATTTTCATTAATCACCGTAGCATCTGGGTACATCTCCTTATACATTTTGTCAACAGCCAATTGAATCCTTTCCATATACAACCTCGTTTGCTCTTTATCGCCCATGTTTTGAAAT
>JBILVK010000118.1:0-8666 GCA_044370475.1 Bacteroidia bacterium | reverse complement strand
GAAAAAAAAATGTTTCTGCAAATATCATAAAAAAAGCTATTTATTGGATAGTTTTTTATTAATTTTATCCTAATAAAAATCATAAATTTGGTATGTTAAATTAGTATGAAACAAATCTTACTCTTTCTTGTTATGCAGTTTGCAATTTTTTGTGAAACTGCCGATGCACAATACTTTAAAAATTACAACAAAGATTATGTGTATGAAACCGACACATGCAGCATTGTGTTTAATTTTGGGAACGCCAAATTTCATTCTTTTGCGCAGTTTAACGCAAACATAACAAGCACGCAGGGATCTGGAGGTAATATTTATTCAAGAGTTGAGGTGTTGAATGATTCTGCCTTAGAGGTAATAATCCCTCCAGTAAAAGGCTTTTCTTTTGGGAATAAACTATTGCTAAATATAAGTGCCCGAAATCAGAGTTTTGATTACCAAAATTTGGTGGATAGGCTGCCCATAAACATCCTTTCTTTTGTTCCTAATTCACAAATTTATTGTTTGCCTTCCAATAGAATTTTTGATTTAGATTCTTTAAACAGTTTTGCTATGCTTACCCTAAACGGCAAAGGCACTCATTTTTTGGAGCCAGAAACAGAATTTGGCTATGAGAAAAATTTCCCTGGTGGCGGATTTACCAAATTAGATTCTGTACAAATAATTTCGGATACACTTGCTTATTTATTTTTCCCTAAACCAAAGGAAAATACAGTGGCTAATTTTGGAATTCAATACAGAAATAAAAAAGACGGTCCACGCTTTTATTTTAGTTCCATCAGCTTTAGAAATAGCATGTTTGGTACAGATAAAATAAATATGGAAGTTTCTGCAACCCCCCGTAAAATCAATACAAACAATACAGTTCAATCTGCGGTAGAAATTAAACTCATCGAGAATTCTTATTTCAATCCAGATACCTTGTCTAGGCTCATTAAACCAAGTCTTCAATTAGCCAATTATAATGGTGAAATATTGCCAATTACGTATGAAGCAGATTCTATGGTTTTCGATTCTTTTACCTATTTTCTAGATGGAGGCCCGTATTTAAATAGAGCCAGATTTTATTTTAAAATACCTATTCATCAAAGTCTTGCTTCTGGAGCTTACGATTTGGTCATCAACCATTCTCAATTGGCTATTGCCAGGGTTCCTGCTCAAATAGAAATAAGCAGACCTCAGCCAATTGTTACCATGCCTGGATTTGCCTTTCCTGGAAAGAATTTTCAAATAGAAATTAGAAACCCATATGCTACCTTAGATACCAATGGCATTCAATTTAAAATAGCCAACAATCCTTTGGTGCAAATTGATTCTTTTAGAGTGTGGAAGGAATATAATTATGTATACGGGCACACAGATTCATTGGCATTAAATGGTAGTTTTAAGCTCCTAATTAAACAGGCAAACCGTCCAGAAATTCTCCTGCAAGACGCGCTTAAAATATCTCAAACGCTTCCTTTATTGTTGCGCTTTTATCCGCATAATCGGCTCGTAACAGGACGTGCAGATTCTACTAAACGACTAAGTTCTGATGGGTATTCTGGCATTAAGTTGGGAAGAAAAATGCCAGTGATTCGCTTCTTAAAAGATGGCAATTTGTATCCTTCCATTAGCATCACCGGTGCCTCAGAATTTTTGGCCTATAACCAAGTTTATTTTCAAGTAGATAGTACAGTCTTGCAAGGTTATTATGATGCAGAGGTGTTTGATTCTATTAGCAATAAATGGTGGCTGCAAAAGGAGGCAGTTTATGTGATGGGTTCGGTTCGAGCCAAACATATATCTCCCAATGTTGTTGCCACAAGTGGCATAGGTTTTAGGCAATTTACCTGCTGGTTTAAAGGCTCCCATTTTACGCAGGCTAAAGACATTAAAGCGGGCGATTATTTTATAGACTTTTCTGTCATCAATGATACCTGCATTACCTTTAAAGGGATTACAGGTGTACCCGCATTTTACAATGAGGTGGATGGGTATATTGGAAATGATTTTAACATGACCATTGTGTTTAAACCAAGCCTTACTCAATTTGCTCCCAATTGGATTGCTAAAGGAACAAAAATGCAGTTTACCTTAAATGCAGATGCCTCCAGTTGGAGTGACTTTCCAGAAAATTTAGTTGTTTACTTTGAACGTGAAAATATTTTTGAACAGAATTTAAAAGTCTCAAATTATGAAGTGATAAATGATACCACTTTGCTGGTAGATGTAGAAGCTTCAGATATCCTTGAATTGGGTTTATATGATTTGGTTTTATACCAAACAGGAAATTTTTTAAAAATTAATAAGTATAATGCCTTAAATGCTGTGGCTACAAGCCTAAATCCAATTAAGGAAAGCGCAAATCTTAAGCCCCAAATTTATCCCAACCCCAGCAGCGGAAACTTGGAGGGCAATTTTGCCAAAGCGCTATTTTCTAAATTAGAAATACTGTCAATTGAGGGAAAAGTGCTTTATATGGACCACCTGCAATCCCCGCATTTTTCAATTGAGTTGCAAGATATTTTGCCTAGTTCTGGCATTTACTTTTTGCGTCTCAGTGGCGCACAAAATTATACCCAGAAAATCTTTTTCAATCCTTAATTCTTCTCAACCTTTGCATTCTTATGCTTTGCTGCATACATTTGCCTTGGTTCAAACCTCAAAAGATATGTTAGATAAATTTGGTATTGCAAAGCGTATTGCACAGGAGTTAAAAGATGGCTATTACGTAAATTTAGGTATTGGAATTCCAACCTTAGTGGCCAATTATGTACCAGAGGGCATGGAGGTAATTCTACAGTCCGAAAATGGTTTATTGGGCATTGGTCCCTTTCCTTTTGAAGAAGATGTTGATGCTGATTTAATAAATGCCGGCAAGCAAACCGTTACAACCACAAAGGGTTCGAGCTTTTTTGATTCTGCCATGAGCTTTGGAATGATACGTAGCGGTAGGGTGGATCTTACCGTGTTGGGTGCCATGGAGGTTGCAGATAATGGCGATATTGCCAACTGGAAAATTCCGGGTAAAATGGTAAAAGGCATGGGAGGCGCAATGGATTTAGTGGCTTCTGCCAAGAATATTATTGTGGCCATGCAACATGTAAACAAGGCTGGCGAATCTAAGCTGCTAAAAAAATGCAGTCTGCCTATTACGGGCTTGGGTTGTGTTAAAAAAGTGGTGACAGAATTAGGCGTTTTTGATATCACAGAAGAGGGTTTTGTTTTGCTAGAACGTGCACCAGGCGTGAGTGTGGAGTATATTCAAGAGAAGACAGAAGGTCGTTTGGTTATTAAAGGCGAGGTGCCAGAAATGACCTTGTAATTTATATTGGTTCGAACCGAAAATAAATGGAATACAGTGCCCAAGATATTTTGCTAGGGATAGTAAGAACGCCCATGCCTTACGGAAAATACAAGGGAACCTTACTGATGAACCTGCCTGTGCATTACCTCGAATGGATCCAACGAAACGGTTTTCCAAAAGGTAAATTGGGTCAGCAATTAGAAACACTTTACGAAATTAGATTGAATGGCTTGGAGCATTTGCTGCAACCTTTAAAGCATTTATAGTTGCAGTTTTCTAGCGCAATTTTTTTAAAATTGTTTACACCCCAAAAGGAACGAATATAAAATACACCCTAAATTTGGATTGGTAAACAAACTAAATTACACTTAGCATAGCTATGGCAATGAGCCACTAAAAAACAGTTAATATTAAGCTCATTGAACAAATAATTTTGAACTTTTAAAATGGAAACCCATCAGCACTTTATGCTCTATAAGCCTTATGGAATCATTAGTCTACGTGTGCCTCCCAGCAATTTGCCGGGCAAGCGCGGACTACTTTCTTTATACCCTTTCCCAGAGGGCGTACATCCCATTGGGCGCTTAGATGAAGACAGCGAAGGGCTCTTGCTAATGAGCTCCAACAGCAAGCTAATGGCCTATGTAAATGGTGCCAGTTTTGAGAAAGAATATTATGTGCAATTAGATGGAGATATTACCGCTGAGGCTATCGCTCAAATGGAGGCGGGTTTAGATATTGTGGTAAAAAAAGAGTCGGTTCGAACCAAACCTTGTAGCGTGAAAAAATTAGCTGAAGAACCGCATTTTGAGGCCAGATTTCCACCTACCAGAGCAGGCAAACACCGACCTTATTGCTGGGTGTCTATTTGCCTTACCGAAGGTAAATTTAGACAAGTAAGAAAGATGACAGCTGCCGTTGGTTTTCCAACTTTACGATTGGTGCGCGTGCGCATAAACACAATTACCTTGGGCAATTTAAAAGTAGGAGAGGTGCAGCAATTGCCATCCGTAATTCCCTTTAGTTTATAAGTTCATCTTTTTATGAATCACCTTAAACCAAATAGGAGGGATGGCTGCCAATAAAAACATGCCCGCATAACCGCTTGGCATTTTCGGACTATTTTCATAATTCACCAAAGTGTGGTAGGGTTTTGAAGCATAGTAATGATGGTCTGCATGCCTACTCAAATCAACCAATACAAACCTGCTCACAAACAAATCACTCTCCCAACTGTGCTCCTCGGTAACCCTCGATTTTTCTGGTCGATTCAGTCCATAATGTTGCACATAATTTACATACTCCAATAAAAAATTAGCAACAATACAATGCAAAAACCAAAGTGCAACCAAGAGTATTCCGCCATAAAAATAGACGCAAGTATCAAAAATAGAGTGCAAAATTAATTGCCTATAAACATAATGATTCAAAAGCCAATTGCTTTTTCCTTCTTTCTTTAATCGCTCATTTTCTAATTGAATGGCGCCGGTAAATTGGCCAAAAGTTGAACGTAGGAAAAACGAGTATAGGTTTTCGTTTAACCTAGCAGTAGCATGGTCTTTGGGCGTTCCAACCCATTTGTGATGTACCTTCAAATGATCTACAAAAAAGTACATGTTACCAGCCGTAAATAAAAGCCACCGGCCAAGGAAATTTTCTATTTTATTTTTGCGGTGAATCAATTCATGCGATACCACAATTGCAGAAGAACCTGAATTGATGCCAGTACTGATGGCAGCCGTTATCATCCAATAATCTGATACAATACCACTTTGTATTCCGTATATAAAACTTCCTACACTTGCTAATTGGAAAGGGATATGCAAGAGAAGAATTAGCTGCGGTATAATATCATCTTTATGGGTGGATTGGTTCGAACCAATGGGTTTGCTGAACCATTCTATGGCAGCCAGAAAGCCCAATGAATACAGGGTATTGCCAAGGGTGTACCACTCACCATGTAAATTGCCATATAGGCAAAATAGGCTGGGCGTAAGGCTAAATAAATAAAGAAGATTTCTCGATTTTCCTTGAAGCATTATGTGCAAAATTTACTTGGAATCTTCGGCTATTCCTGCTGGTTTCTCTACTTCTTTCTTCTTCCAAGTAATAATGGCATAGCCCGAGTACGCAACAAACATGCCCAAAAGCAATCCGTAAAGCCCTACCAAAAAGTCGAGGCGACCAAGGGTTGGGTTCGTTAAAATTAAAAAGCCAAAACTTCCAGAAACAATGGCGTTGATATAAAGTAAAATGCGGTATCCTGGAATAAAATAAGAGGAAACCAGAATGGAAATTCCCATGATAATTGCAAATACCCCAATAATATCAGTGAAAATATCTGTGGCCCTCGACATATTAAGCATTACATAGCCGCCCGTTGCCAGGTCAATAATGCCCCAAAGTAGGCCATAAAACCAAGCTTTGTTCGATTTGCGCAACATAAGCGAAAGGACAAAATACAGTCCCCCAGAAACCAACAAAATAATACCTAAAAAATTCATGGGTCCGTAAATGGTTTTCGACTCCATAAACAGTACCAAAAAACCAAATAACATAAAGAGAATTCCTCTTACAACAAGGGCCCAACCCGAACTTTTTCTGAACGATTCCATAGATTAATTTTTTATAAAAGTACCATTCTGCCTAAAAAAAACAAATTCATTCGCAGATTATTGATTTTCTAACTTTGTTTTAAGACGAAATAAATTAAATTCGCCGCGTGATGAGAATAATCTTAATACTATTAGCAGTTATCTGTTTTACCAATATAGATGCATTTGCCCAGAAAAAAGTTGGAGGCAAAATGTTGAAGGGATACGACGTAATTTATCCATTTAAAAATGGCCGCGCAAAGGTTATTAAAAATGGAAAAATGGGCTTTATTGATATGCAAGGTGAAGAGGTCATAAAACCAGAATTTGATCAAGTATATCCTTTCGAAAAAGGTTTGGCTCGCGTAGAAAATATTGGACTCTTAGGTTTAATTAACGAGCAAGGCGAAATCTTGTTAGATCCCATTTATGATTACATAGGCACCAACAAAGATGGCCTCGTTATCCTCACCCGCAAAGGCAAAAAAGGCCTCGTTAAAATCACAGGCACCGCTCCCGAAAACGTAGAATACCTCGTCGACGTAAGAGATTAATTCCGCCCCAGTTTCAATCCATACGTGGCTTAAGCCAATCTTAAAGAAGAAATATTCTAAAATTTTATTTGGTTCAACCCTGAGATTTGCTTAGATTACCACTTGCAAAAAAGACTCTGTAAAAGTTATATTTGGTTCAACCCAAACCCTTGAATGAATATTTTGACAGCAAACTGCAGATGATTCAGTTTCGCCCACCCTTGCCTAAAACTGCTTATCAAATATAGAAAAAATCGCATTCAAATAACATCAGGACATTTGAGGTTAGGTGTTGTTATAAGCCATTTTACAGCCTTAGGTGAATGGTATTTACAGTTACCGTAGACCACTTTGTTCCATGAAAGTAAAATTGACGCCTGCCTTTTAATAATCCCGTCTGTCCACGTCCATGGAACTTGGTAACACTTTCAAAATTTGCCTTTTGCCATGATGTTGTTCCTGAATATGTTTCTCCGTTTATCACATACTTGGTTTCAAGTGGAGTAAGATACTTTGCCTTTACTTTGTCTATAGAAAATTTTCTAGTGTTTTTAAAATTTTCCCCCAAAGTATTTGCCTCTTCATACCAATAACTAGTAGTTGTCCAATTTGTATCAGGGTATGGTCTGTCAAATACTATGTATTTTGAAATTCTTAAGGTGTCAGAGTTTAATTTAAATAAGTTACTTAATTCTAAATATCCTCCTTTCTCATCAAGTGAAATTTGAATTGTAGTGGAGTCGTCAAGAATAATAATTTTGCATGTCAAACTATTGGTGCGATAGTCAACCTTGCAGGCGCTATCACTCATTAGATATGGCATAAACATCTTGCTTTTCTGTGTCTTTATAAAAAAGTCTTGATAATAGTCTTTTTGCACTAAGGTGTCAATTCTAAGTATTATCTGCTTTTTTTGAGCAATAACATTTTGTCCAATTAGCAAAATGATTAAAATAAAAAGTGATTTACCGTAGTTCATTTAAATGGCTCATGACAATGTTTTATAAAAATTACTTAGCTAGCAAAATAATTGGTTCAGACATACCTTAGTTTTGATAATGCTTTTGCCTGCCATAGTATTTGTAAAAGCATTATTTGGTTCGAACCAAAGTGTCGCTTAAACCTAAGCCTAGATTGAGGTAATCGAAGATGTCTTTGGGTAATTCCTCTCCTTGTTTCTCTGCTCTTTTATGTCCCAACCGAACAATAACCATCTTCTTTTGAGGAATGCAAAAAATGTATTGTCCCTTGATACCCCTCGCGTAAAAAACATCCATGTTTTGGTGCTTCATTACCCACCACTGATACCCGTACTGCGAATTTGCCTTGCCATCTTTGGTTATAGTTGGCGCTAATTGCATGCTTTGAGCTATATAGGAGCTATCAATTAGTTGTTCATTGCTCCATTTGCCATATTGCATCACAAGCTTGCCAAATCGCGCAAAATCGCGTGCAGTGGCATAATAGCAGCAGCTCACTTTTTCCATCCCGTCTTCCTTATCTAAGCTCCAAAAGGCATCACTTTCTGAACCTATCTTTTGCCACAATTTTGCAGCATAATCAGAAACCTTTTCCTTACCCAAAACTTTCTCTAAAATCATACCCAGTAATTGGGTATCGCCACCCTTGTACTCGTATACCTTGCCAGGCTCGTTTAACTTAGGGGCATTCATCACTGTGGCGTTAACATCATTGCCATAATAAGCCTTGGCTGGCCATCCAAACAAACTGCCATAGCTTTCTTTAAAATCTAAACCAGAGCTCATGCTCAACAAATGCCTGATGGTAATCCCAGCATAAGGCTCCTCCTTAAATTCGGGCAAATAATTGCCAATAGGTTCATCTAAGTTTTTGATATAACCATCCTTCAATGCCATCCCAATTAATAGACCCACAAAACTCTTGGCCATAGAGAATGAATTGCTCAAAGTCTCCTGATCGTACCCACTAAAATATTGCTCATAAACCAAGCTGTCATTTTCAATAACCACAAGCGCAGTCGTTTCAAATTCTATGGCCTTAGCCAATAAACCAGGCTCAGGCTTTGCCACACCATATCTAATACTCATGGGCCATGGAATGCCTTGTCCATGGGCAATTGCACGGGTTGGAAAATCATTTAATTCGTCAATGCCCGGACCCATTTTCCCACGAAAAATGGTCATAGACAAAGTACGATAAACGTGATGATTCCCCGTAAGCTCCAACACTACAGCCAGACCCACCAACATCGAAATTAATCCCCATAAAAAT
>JBILVK010000117.1:0-8752 GCA_044370475.1 Bacteroidia bacterium | reverse complement strand
GTCTCTGGTTACACTGTTGCAACGCGCATCAATCGCATCCTTGGTATTGGCATAAAGCGCGGTTCCTTCTGCAATCATTTCTGCATAAGTGCTTACACCTTCCTCTTTTTTATCTGTGTCAAAAGCAATAATTATCTTTTCTAATTTGGGACAATTGCCTTTAATCTTATTGATTTTTTTCAATAAAAATGGAGTGCCCACCAGAATGGCTTTGGCGCCAGAATCGTTAATAATGTATTCTACTTCAGATTCTGATAAGGTTGGATAGATAGAAACATTTACCAAACCCAATTGCATTAAACCTTGGTCAAAACAAATGTATTCTGGACAGTTTTCTATAATTAAGGCAACCATTTCTTGTTTTTGGTAACCTAAATTATGAAAGTAAGCAGAAATGGCATTGGCCTGATCCAATACTTGTTGAAAGGTAACCTCTGTATAACGGTCCTTTTTCTTTTCCAACAGATAAATACTGTCGGGAGTTTTTATGTTATGTGCGGCATGCTTAAGGTAAGGATGCAACGATGGAAAAGAATAGTCTAGTTTAAATTTATACTCCATGCATGAATTATTTGTTACGAATAAAGCCAAATCTGCCATAGCGTTCAAATGGAAATGAATAAAAACGCCACAAACTATTTGCATTTTTTGCAAATAGTGCAGAAAATCTAGCAAAAAGGGAAATTAACGGGTATTCGGAATCCTCATTTTATAGTCGACCCTTGCCCCACCTTTAGAAATATTGATGAGTTTATTTTTGATGAGCCTACGTTTTAGCTCAGAAATATGGTCCACAAATAACTTGCCCTTGCAGTGGTCGTACTCATGTTGAATAACGCGCGCAGCAATGCCAGAAAACTCTTGCTCATGCAATTTAAATTCTTCGTCGTGGTAACGTAGCAACAAATGAGAGTAGCGTTTTACCTTTTCTCTAATATGTGGAATGCTTAAACAACCTTCTTCATATTCCCACTCTTCGCCCCACTCTTCAATAATTTCGGCATTAATAAATACCCTTTTCATTTCCTCACATTCTTCTTTTTCAAATGCACCCGTATCTACAATAAAAAGGTTAATGGCTTTACCCACTTGAGGTGCAGCTAAACCCACGCCACTGGCATGATACATGGTTTCCCACATATTCTCAATGAGTTTAGCTAAGTCTTTGTATTGTGCATCAATATCAGCACCAATTTTTCTTAAAACGGGATCACCGTAGGCAACTATAGGAAGAATCATGAATCTTAAATTATCTTGTTCGTTAAAATTTATTTTCCAAATAGGTTTGCAAAATAAGCACGGCGCTTATTTGGTCAACATTTCCCTTCTTTTGCCTATCTGTTTTTTTTAGCCCCATTTCCAACATACTGGCTTGTGCCATGCGGGATGTAAGTCGCTCATCTATACGCTTAATAGGAATCTCTGGAAAATTTTTGGAGAGCAAAGATATAAATTTTTCTACATGTACCGCAGATTGCGAGTCGCTCCCATCCATTTGCAGGGGTTTGCCCACTACAATACACTCCAAAGGTTCTTTAGCAATATAGGCCTTAAGGTAATCCATAATTTCGTGCGCCCTTACGGTGGCTAAGGTTGTGGCAATAATTTGAAGGGGGTCTGTAACAGCCAGTCCCACCCGTTTTGTTCCATAATCAACTGCTAAAATTCTTGGCATAGTATTTTTACTCGCCGCAATATAGCGCTCTCAGCAATCTAAAGCCAAACAGTCCTTCAAATGCTTATCAAAAGGTTTCGGTTCGAACCAAATATTTGCGCGCGTTTTTACTTAAACAGTACTTCAAATGCTTGTTAAATGGTTTCGGTTCGAACCAAATATTTGCGCGTTTTATTCTTTAAACAATGTTCAAATTGCTGTTGAGCGCTTTCGGTTCAAACCTAAAAAACTTCATTTAAGCCTATATAGAAACCTTGAGCCCCATATTCACCAAAGGCATAATCAATGTTTAGGTTGGCCCTTGTCTTTTTACTAATCATTACGCGCAAGCCAGCCCCATAGCCATAATCTAAGTATTTAAAGAGCGGAATATTGAGCTGGTTAGAGGCAGTTGTAGCATTCAAGAAAATTACCCCGCCAATTAAATCATTGTTTTTTTGCAGCGGAAATCTGTATTCAATTTCATTGTAAACCAATTCTTCTCCACGAAATCTACCTTGGGTATAAGCTCTACCAGATCTGCCAAATTGATCCCAACCTACTGCTGGCAAATCCAAATAAGGAACCTTCCCACTGCTTACAAACCAGGCATAGCCCCAATATCCAATTAAATGCCTTTCACGGGTTTTAGAGAGGTGTAAATAGTCTCTGTATTCTAACCAAACAATGCTTGAGTTTTGACTGCTACCCAAAGCTTTTGGCGAAACCCTAAAATTAGCAAAAGCATATCTTCCTTTATAAGGGTTAACTGCATTATCTCTGCTATCGTATAGCAGGTTTATAGACACGCCAGAGGAGATGTAATTGTTGGGGTTAAAATTGTTGGCCTTGCTGTATGCGTAGTGACTTGTTAAAACTTGTGGCGAATCATTTAGGTTAAGTAACTGGTCGTTAATTTTTGTATGGTAATCAAAATGGTAACCAATGCCTGCAAAAAAGCGGGTGTTTTGATACCTTTTCATGAGCGTGTTATGAAATCTAAAAAAATTAAATTCCATGAGTTGCGAATTTTCAATGGGTTGGTATGGATCGTCTGTATAATCTGCAAATCCGGTACCTGCTGGCTTTGCAGATTGCGGACCAGTACCCAATCCATAAGTTGGTTGAGAGGTAATAAAATAGCGAATGTCTGTTAACATATTCCATGAATCGTTTGCCAAGAATGTATTGGCTTTTGCGGTAAATAGAGTTTGTTTCTTCGAGGTATAAATTAAAGATCCAAGCGCGCTTGATGGGGATGTGGCAAGGGTGCTATCGCCCATGGTCCAATAGGCTCCAGAGGCCACGCCAAAAAGGAATCCAGTGGTTGGACTAGATCCAATTATTGGAGTAGGAATAATTCTTAATTTTCTATCTTGGGCTAAGGTTAAGAGCGGAGCAATAAACAATAGCAGGCTTAAACGAATACGCATAGATTAACAAAAACGGGTTCAAATTTCCTTAAACATCTTGGCCAAATGTAAGCAAATTATGGTCGGGGTCGAGTAAAGAAAATTCTATTTGTTGCCACGGTTTTGTTTCTAATTTACCATTTGGGTGAATAGGCGTATTTCTATTCAGTAAATCTTGGTAGAGCGCTTCTATATTGTTGGTTCTAATATACACTTGTCCGTCATTCTCTAATGGGTTAAGCTGTTCGTGAAGAAAAAAATGTATTTGAATTTGGTCTTTCTGCATCATTAAATAATGCGGGTATTGGTCTGAACCAAAAACGCTAAATCCGAGATACTCTTCATAGAAAATGCGCGTGGTATTTTTATTGCGCATAGGTAATTTGGGATGAATTTGGGTAAGCATACATTGTTTTTATGCATGCAATTACGACTTAATCATTGTCATTTTCAATGGGTGTTGCTTGTGCGTTTGTGTCATGGGTGCAATGTTGTAGCTTAGTTCAGAAATAAAAAAAGCCGCCACTATTGCTAATGGCGACTTTAAAAACATGAAACATGAAATCTTAATAAATATTTTCTGCGTTGCGGTTGCCGCTTTCGTTGGTGTACCAATCTGCATTTAAAGAGCCTCCGCTGCTAACCCAATTTCCAAATTTTAGGTAAGCTGCGTTGATGTCTGCTTTTTCTTTTGGATGGTTAAAAGTTGCAGGAATATTTAAGCCCCAAGGGTATGAACCCTCTTTGCTAACATAGGTTCTGTTCATTCCAATATTGGTATTATCGCTAACAGTTCCAAACAATAATGGGTTTGCTAAATCTGTTGGTTTTCCACCTGGTAAATGTATTTCGTAACCTCTGCCAAATCCGCTGGTATTGTTCCAGATAAATGGATTGTAATAGCTTAAGCCAAATTCTGCAAGTGTGGGTCCGTTTGTAATATTGAAGGATACATTGTAGGTAACAGTTGAAGAGGTTGCGCCACCCTTAATGGTATTCCATTGGCCCATTTCGTTGCGCATATTATTGAATACAACAAGTACTGCTTTGCTTTGGTTGGCTTCTAAAGTTGCACCAGTAACATTGCTTACTTTGCTGCGGTCTACAGGAAATTGGATGCCAAATCCGTTTTGAAAAGTACCACCAGTTGCGCGCAAAGTATAGCTGGCTTCTACTCTGGTTACTTTGTTAGAGGCGTTAGATTTTACGGTGTAGTTATAAGTAATTACAACATCATTCATATCGTAATCTCCTTTGCTTGGCCATAGGTCTTCAAAGGCTAAGGTTCCAGTTCCGTATGTATTGCAGCTTGCAACATTTGCATTAGATGGTTCGCAATCATCTGCATCGCAAACGCCATCTGCATCTGTATCTGTGCAAGAACCTGGTAATGGTGGAATATTAGTGTTGTCTATTGCGGTGAAAGGATTTGCTGTTGTATAAAATAATGCATCGTTAAAATCATGATCGCAACCTCCATTGTCTCTGCGAATATCTTCAAAGCCCATAATTAATCTTTGGTTGGTTGGGTCTTGCATCAATACCATGTGTTCTTTTAAAGATGCATTAGATTCTGGGTTTAAGTTTTTGTCGCCAAATACCAACCAGTTGCCTTCGGTAACACCGTTAAATCCTTGTGAACCGCCTTTGTATCCATCTGCCGCAAGTCCGTATCCAATAACTGTACCAGCAGAGAAGTTACCTAATCTCACTTTGTTTCCAGTTACCATTCCGCCACCAGAACCGCTAAAAGATGCGTTGGCAAAAATGATGTTGTAGTGTTGAATATCGTTGATGCTTGCTGGTGGATTGTTTACATTGTAAGTATAGTAAAATAATGAATTTAAGTAACCAGCACCTTCGCTTACAAAGGTTACAAATACCTCTGCCGAGTCTACTAATTTAATTACCCTAGTTTTTGATGGATCTAATAAAGGTGAGTTGCTACTAACAGGCACTCCGCTTGGTAAGGCGCTATTAATCTGACTTAATAAAGTATTAGAAATTACGTCGTTTGTAGGAGATAAATAGTTAGGTACGCCGTTAGACGACCAGGTTCTATTACTAGGCACTACAGCAAATTTATTTCCAGATTTTCCTAAAGATGCGGTGGTGGTATGGTAACCTTCGTCTAAGGTTTGAATGGCTGCTGGCGATTTGCCACCTAAAGTTAAATTCTTATTGTTGCTTAAGTTTAAAATTACATTTTTTGGTACTGCTAAATAGTTGGTGTTTACCAATACTTGTTTAAGTGTAGCTGCAATTTCTGAGCTCACTTTAAATTCTCCGTTTGCATTGGTGTATCCTGTAATTAGCGTTGAACCTAATCTATTTCCGTTGATGGTAGAAATCCACACTTTTTGTGCAGCTACTGGCAAATCTTGGTTGTCTAATACCTTGATGCTAATGTCTTGTGTAGTGGTTGTTTTCCAATCAAATCCAGCAGGTACTTTTATATCAGACATTTTTTCTGCCTTAATGAGTTCGGCTTGACCCGAGCTCTGAAGGTCTTCAAATTTGTTTTCCAAAGTCTTTTTGCATGAACCAAAAAGTAAGCTGGCGGTAAGGGTAAATAGAAGCGTCTTTTTCATTTTATATTGTTTGGTACCTGTATGTCAAGCGAGGTGCCAAAATCGTAAAGCGCTAGTATAGAATCAGATAAAATAATATTATAAATTTATTTTTGTTTCGTTTTGAGTCAAAATCCCAAAACAGCACAATGACCCATTTAGAGATTATGCTTTCATGAGAATTAAAACCATTTTTTCATCATAAATAGAATTACGCCAAGGGTGGCAACAATCATAGATAACAATACCACAATGGCAAAGCCGTTGGGATTATCTTGAAGAGAATTGGGGACATTCATTCCATACATACTTGCAATTAATGTGGGTATCATTAATACAATGGATATGGAGGTTAGCCTTTTCATCACAATATTCAAATTGTTGGATATCACAGAGGCGTATGCATCCATCATGCCTGTTAAGATGTCGCTAAAAATATTGGTGGTTTCTATCGCTTGGCGCAATTCAATTTCTACATCTTCAATAAGCTCATAGTTTAAAGCCTCGGCAATGTTTTTTTGTCGCTTTAACCTATGCAATAAAATATCATTGCTCTGTAAAGATGTTTTAAAATAAACCAGCGATTTTTCAATGCTAAATAAGGTTTGTAGGTCTTCGTTTCTAATTGATTTTTCTAGGGTAATTTCTGCTTTTTTAATCTCAAAATTTATTTGCTTCAGGTACTTTAAGAACCAAACACTGGAGGAAAGCAAAAGCCTAAAAACAAATTCTGGATTATCGTTAATTTGGATGTTTTTTCGTTTAGAAAATGTAATGAAATCGGCAATTAAGTCGGTAGTGAAAAATGAAATGGTAACAAATACACTTTCTTTAAATACTACGCCAATTGGAATAGTGGTGTAGGGATTTCTTAAATCATTATTTTTATAAGGAACTCTTAAGATGATAAATGTCCAACCATTTTCAACCTCAATACGCGGCCTTTCATCTACGTCTTCTATGTCGTTATAAAATGCTTCTGGTACATTAAGTTCATTTAATATATACTGTTTTTCTTCGTTGCTTGGGTTTTCAATATTTACCCAGCAGTTTTCAATCCATGTATCCCTTTTCTCTAGTCCTTGGTTGTTGATATAATAAGCAATCATTGGGTCGAATCAATATTTGGAAGTGTAGAATCGCGTAAATTTTCTTCTCGCGTAAATTTCTTCTAAATTAATATTTCTATATTAATAAATTAAGCTGTTTCTCTGCTATTTTCAATTGGCTAAATCAATTCAACATCCTTTGGGATGATGATTAAGTTGAAATTGCTATTGTTTTATGGAGCGCTTGAAGTATTATTCAATAGCTAGTTAAGAGCCCGCAATTTTAGAAATCATGCCATTGAAAATAAACCCATGAAATGGCAAAACTGCATACCAATACAATCTCCCTAAAACACCAAGAGGCCTAAAGGTAGCAGTTTGCGTTAAGATATTGTTTTGGTCGATTTTAAATTCGAGCCAAGCCTCACCTGGTAGTTTCATTTCTGCATATAGTAATAGTCTTTTTTCTTCTTTGTCTGCTAAAAGTACACGCCAGAAATCAAGTGTATCTCCTGTATTAATCTCAATGTCATTTTTTCTGCCTCTGCGCATACCAACTCCTCCAATAAGCTGATCTAAAAACCCCCTAATTCCCCACAGCCAGTTGCCATAGTACCAACCTGTTTTGCCTCCAATTTCCCATATTCTATTGAGCGATTTGTTGGCGTTTTCAACTTGAAGTGAACGAATATCTGTAAAACAACCGTTAACGGGTACTTCAATAAATTTAGAAAGGCCTTCACTAAATATATTGCTGGTTTGGGCATCTTTCCAGCTAGATAGCACTTGATTTTGTTCAATTTTGTCGAATGCTAGTTTTATAGCAGTGTCGTAATTGATTAATTCAATTCCTAGTATAGCAGCCAAATTGTTTGGTTTACAAGTAACCTCAATCTTCATGCTATTCACTAAATTTTTTGCCAATGCATACGAAGTAGCCGTCACAAAATATAACCAGTATGATGATATTTTGGGTGTCATAATTGGAACAATAATTATTCGTCTTTTAAGTCCACGAATTTTAGCAAAACGAAGAAGCATTTCCTTGTAACTTAAAATATCAGGACTGCCAATATCGTAACTCTTATTGAACGTTTCTGTTTTACCAATAACACCAGTTAAAAATTCCACCACGTTTCTTATAGCTATGGGCTGGCATTTTGTATTTAACCAGCGAGGTGTTATCATGAAGGGTAATTTCTCTACCAAATCGCGGATGATTTCAAAGGATGCGCTGCCAGACCCTACTATAATTCCAGCTTTTAATGTTGTGAGTGCAAATTTGGAATCAGATAAAAGGGTTTCAACATTTTTACGTGAGGATAAGTGCTTCGATAACTCTTCTGCATTACTAATTCCACTTAGGTAGATAACTTGCTTGGCATTTGTTTGTTCAATGCAATTTTTAAAGTTATTAGCACAAATTTCTTCCATATTTTCAAAGTCAGATCTTTGTGTCGACATTGAATGGATAAGGTAATAAGCCACATCAATATCCTTGGGGATGCTAGTTAAACTTTCCTCATTTAAAAAATCAGCTTCTATAACTGTTAGGTTCGAGGTTGAATAGTTTTTTTTATTGAACCTGTTTTTATCTCTTACGCAGCAAATTACTTCGTGCCCTTTTTCTAACAAGACAGGTAGAATTCTTTGGGCAATATATCCAGTAACACCGGTAAGTAGTATTTTCATAATAAGTATATGCTATGTAAAGTCTAAATGCAATTGATTTGTTTTTTTTCTAATTGCATTTAGACTTTTTTTTCGGTCTGAACCAAGGTATTTGCGCATCTACCTATATGTGTCTAATTCACTTGAAATTTCTTAATGACTTCTTTTTGTCCAACTTTAACTTTCATAAAATAAATGCCTGCGTCTAATTGGTTCAGACCGATATGTATTTCATTTGCATGGTTAAGTTGGTTTAAGTAAGATACATTAACCAATCTTCCTCTTAGGTCTAATACCTGTATTTCAATTTCTTCTTTGGTAATTAGGTCTAAGTGCAATATGATGTATTTATTAGCTGGATTTGGATATAGGCTAATCAATTGATTTAACTGTAAA
>JBILVK010000116.1:0-8772 GCA_044370475.1 Bacteroidia bacterium | reverse complement strand
AACCAAAATTTTGAAGAAGTCATAAACAATTGTAGGCAAATTCGTTTAGCACAAGAGGGCACTTGGATCAACCAGGATATTATAGATGCCTATACCCGCATGCATCAATTGGGGCTTGCACATTCTGTTGAGGTATGGCTCAACAATGAATTGGTGGGCGGCTTTTACGGACTCCAATTAGGGCGCGTATTTTATGGCGAAAGTATGTTTAGCAAAGTAAGTAATGCAAGCAAAGCAGCCCTCATCTACTTTTGCTTACACGCCATGCAAGAAGGAATTGAGGTAATAGATTGTCAGCAATCTACACAACACCTCATAAGCCTTGGTGCCCGCGAAATCTCACGTTACGATTTTCTTGAATTGTTAGATACTTATATTTAGTTATCTCCTCTCAGCTCATTTACCCTGTTGGCGTCAAGCCTAATAAAGATAAATAGCAAGATGGTAAAACTCAATAAGGCAGAACCTCCATAGCTAATAAAAGGCAATGGAATACCAATAACTGGCATCAAGCCTAGGGTCATACCCACATTAATTACAAAATGGAAAAACAAAATACATACCACGCTATAACCATATATTCTGTTAAACTTTTGCCGCTGTCGCTCTGCCATCATTAATAAACGATAGAGCAAAAAGACATATAAACTCACAAACAAAACAGAACCCATAAATCCATATTCTTCGCCAATGGTACAGAAAATAAAATCTGTACTTTGCTCTGGCACAAACCTAAATTTATTTTGCGTTCCTTGCAAGAATCCTTTGCCCCATAAGCCTCCGCTACCAATGGCAATTTTAGATTGCTGCACATTGTAACCCGCTCCTTTAATATCCACTTCTTTGCCTAACAATACATTGATACGTGTACGTTGATGCGCCTGCATTACATTTTCAAAAACATAATCTATACTGCTCACCATGGCTCCAGCAATGGCAATTGCTCCTATGGTGATTAAAATTAATTGTGTGGTTCTACGCACCATTAACAAAAAGATTGCAGCCAAAACACTTAAACCAATAATGATGTATAAGGGCGGAATTAATAAGGCAAGAATGGCCAGAATAACCAGAATTAAACCTGCAAATAAAATCCAACCCGATAATCCTTCTCTAAATAAAACCAAAATAAATGAAGTAAAAACCAAAGTAGAACCTGTTTCATTTTGCAATAAAATAATAATCATGGGAGCCATAATAATGGCCGCGCTGATGTATTGAACCTTTCTGTCTTTTTCGAAATTTATATTATATCCACTTAAAAATCTGGCCAGCGCCAGAGCTGTTCCAAACTTGGCAAACTCTGCAGGCTGCATCCTAAATCCCCCAATTTCTATCCAGCTTGCAGAGCCTTTAACAGTAGTACCCATCACCAAAACTAAGACTAACATCACAAGGGTAATTCCAAATATGGTATAGGCAAAGGCATAGAAGAATTTTTCGTCTATCAACAAAATCATCAAACCTATAAAGGATGATATGCCAACCCAAATTAATTGCTGTCCATACTTTTGACTAGTATCCCAAATATTAGGATTGGTTTCCTTGTATACCGATGCATAAATGCACAGCAATCCCACTACCACAAAAAAGTAATACAGGCTTAAGGTTATCCAATCTATTCTACTTGGTTTTGGTTGCGATACTGTCATTGCGGTGTGTAAGATTTCCTTTTAACATTCTTTCGAGCAAGGCTTTTCGGGTATCATGCTTTCCAGTTAAATACTGTTCCATCATTAAACTGGCAATAGGTGCAGCCCATGTGGCTCCATACCCTGCATTTTCTACAACTACTGCTATAGCAATTTTAGGATTGTGCTTAGGTGCAAAGGCAAAAAATATGGAGTGGTCTTTTCCATGTGGATTCTGTGCAGTACCCGTTTTGCCACAAACCTCAATGCCTGGTATACGGGCAATGTATGCTGTTCCGCGTTCTACCACATCGTGCATACCTTCTATTACTATTGGGAAATAAGAAGTATCAATGGTGGTCCAGTTTTTTTGGTTGAATGCCGGATTTGGATTGGCCCGGTTATTTATCTTCTTAACAATATGGGGTGTTATATAATAACCACGGTTGGCAACTGCCGCTGTGGCATTGGCCATTTGCAATGGGGTAATACCCAATTCTCCCTGACCAATTCCCATAGAAATCGTTGTTAATGCTTGCCAACGATGCCTGCCATATAACTTATCAAAATAGGTAGATTTTTTGAGTACACCCGGACCCTCACCGTATAAGTCGATGCCCAATTGATGACCCATGCCAAAACTATAGGCATGCTTGTAAAATTCATTATAGGCATCTTCTACATGTTTGTATCTAGGATTATTAATGATGCTGCGGTAAACCTGACAAAAATAAGCGTTGCAACTTACGGCAATTGCGCCTCTTAAAATTAATGGAGAACCATGCGGGTGACAACCCACAAACAAGTATCCATGGTTACAGCCATAGGAGGTATTTGGAGTAAGCACTTTTTCTTGCTGTCCCATCAAACTCATGATAACCTTAAAGATGGAACCAGGTGGGTAAGGTGCTGAGATGGGCCTATTAAACAATGGCTTGTCATTATCGAGCAAGAGCTCCATGTATTTGTTTCCACGCTCTCTACCTACCATCAAATTAGGGTCATAGGTTGGCGAACTAACCAATGATAATACCTCCCCTGTTCTAGGTTCAATGGCAACAATACTTCCCATTTTATTTAACATTAGCGATTCGCCTAAAGCTTGCAGCTCTTGGTCGATACTCAGATGAATGTTTTTTCCAGCAATGGCAGCAGTATCAAATTCGCCATTTTTATACCGGCCTTGTGTTCTATTTTTGCTATCCACCAATACATAGCGCGTGCCTTTTATACCACCTAAATCTTTTTCGTATATCCTCTCAACGCCACTTTTGCCTATGAAATCGCCCATTCGATAATAGCCCTCGCTCTTATCAATATCCGCATCGGTTACCTCGCCAATATAGCCCATCACATGTGCTGCATTGCTGTGTTTATATTTTCGATCGGTTCGGACCTCTACAAAAAAGCCCCTAAAATCGAAGAGCTTCTCTTGAAAAGCCGCGTAGGTAGGTATGGTAATTTGTCGCTGAAAAACGATGGGCTTCCATGGGCTATAACCCTTTTGCCTTTTTAGGCGTGCAAAGGTGGCAATAAACTCTTCTTTAGTCAAGTTTAAAACAGCGCAGAAGGCTAGTGTATCTAGGTCTTTAACCTGCTCAGGTATCACGCTTAAATCATAAATAGCATCATTGTATACCAACAACTCTCCACTGCGGTCGTATATTAATCCCCTTGCTGGGTAAATGGTTTGTTCTTGCAATACATTGTTTTGGGCAAAGAATACATAGCTATCATCTACTACCTGCAAATAGAATAGCCTGCCTATATAGATGAGTGCTACACTAACAAAAATAATGATTAAGGTACGTTGCTTTTCAAAGTTGTTCATTAGCGTGCCTTATCTGCCCTGTAAAACAACAACTGACCAATAGAAATAAGCAGAACAGTAAAGAAACTACTTGATAATATCCTAAGCAAGGTTCTAAAAAATTCTCTAAAACTATAAATTTCCAAATAGAATAATACGAGGTGATGCATGAGGGTCATAATGCTTATATAAACCAAAAACCACACCAATCCTTTTTTAGAAATAGAAGGTTGAATCTTGCTTTCATAGTCTTCTTTGCTACAAGCAAATTGTAGATAGAAGTTTCTTATATAGCCCATAAACCCAACAGCAGCCATATGTAAGCCAGGGGTGCTGCTAAAAGTATCCATTACTAATCCTGTAAAAAAAGATAATACCACCACATGCCAAGGTTTGGTAGTTACAGGTAAGGATAGTATAAAAATGATGTAGATATAGGGGTTAACATAAGTGCTTAACTCAATGTTATTAATAACCAGAAGTTGTATTAAAATAATCAATACAAAGCCAACAATATATTTAATTATATCAATGATCACTTTTTAAATTGCTTTCTAAAGTTTGTTGCTCCTCTTTGTAAATATTTCTAATCACATACACATTTTTTAAGGTAGAAAACTGGGTATACAATTCAACTTTTATTAAGTGAAAATTATCTCCAGCATCTAAAGAATGCGAGTAAATTCTGCCTACTGAAATTCCTTGAGGAAATAGGGTAGAGTAATTACTGGTTACAATCTCATCGTTTATGGTTAAAGGAACATGTTTGTTTACATACTTCATGCTAGAGAATTTTGGGTCATCGCCATTCCATTCTAGCGAACCAAAAGCATTGTTTTTCTTAAGCATACAGCTTATTTTGGTATTGCCATTTAAGGCAGATCTTATAGTAGCAAAATGCTCTGAAACACTGGTAACAATGCCCACTACGCCATTGCTACTTATCACACCCATATCTGGTTTAATGCCATGCATAGAACCCTTGTCTATTGTAATATAGTTGTTGCGTTTGGTGATAGAATTGTTTACCACATTTGCAGAAATGTAACTGTATTGTTGCTTGTATAAAGAATCGTTGATAGAAGTTTGGGCAAAGCCACTTTGGTAATAAGAATTAAGCATTTGTGAGCGCAAGCGCGCATTCTCTGCAAGCAAACTATCATTGATGTCTCTTAGTCCAAAATAATTGGTAGTACTATTTACCGATTCATAAAAACCGCTGGCCACACCACCTGTAAAATTGAGGAAACTAGCCTTTTGATAATTGTTGTATTGAAACAAAATGATGAATGAAAACAACTCAAGAACAAAGAAGAGAATGAAGGTATAGTATTTGTAAAAAAAGAATATTAGGTTTCTCATGTCTTCTTTTGATTCTGATTCAAATTAGGTTCAACCCAAACAAAGAATTAGGTCATGAGAAATTTATGGTTGTCTAGGTGTTTTAGTGCCATACCTGTTCCTCTAACAACCGCTCTAAGCGGGTCTTCGGCAACATGTACAGGCAATTTAGTCTTGGTAGCAATACGTTTGTCTAAACCTCTTAACAAGGCACCACCACCGGTTAAATACAAGCCAGTTGAATAAATATCTGCAGATAATTCTGGCGGAGTAAGCTCCAAGGCGCGCAAAATAGCCTCTTCAATTTTAGAAATAGATTTATCTAAAGCAGAAGCAATTTCAGAATAGCTCACGGTAATTTGCTTTGGAATACCTGTCATCAAATCTCTTCCATTTACTGCAAAATCAGGTGGCGGATTTTCCAATTCTGGCAGGGCCGAACCAACCTCTATTTTAATTCTTTCGGCAGTACGCTCACCCACCAAAAGGTTGTGTTGTCTGCGCATATAGTCCAAAATATCCTCTGTAAATTCATCCCCAGCAACCCTTATAGATTGATCGCACACAATACCTGCCAAAGCAATTACGGCAATTTCTGTGGTACCACCCCCAATATCAATAATCATGTTACCCATGGGTTCAAACACATCAATACCAATACCAATTGCCGCTGCCATAGGTTCGTGAATAAGGTAAACCTCTTTGGCTCCAGCACGCTCTGCACTGTCTTTTACCGCACGTTTTTCAACCTCGGTAATGCCAGAAGGAATACAAATCACCATGCGTTGTTGTGGCTTAATAAGCTTACTGGTTTTAGGAATCATGTTTATCATGCCCCTAATCATGTGCTCTGCTGCCTGAAAATCTGCAATTACACCATCTTTCAATGGCCTAATGGTTTTAATGTCTTCATGCACTTTACCGTGCATTTGTTGTGCCTGACTACCAACCGCAATTACGTTGCCGTTTCTGCGGTTCACAGCTATGATAGATGGTTCATCCACCACTACCTGGTCTTTATGTATAATTAGCGTATTGGCCGTACCAAGGTCAATGGCTAAATCTTGTGTTAAAAAACTAAATACGCTCATGAATATGTTTTTCCTTATAAAAGGTTTTGCCCCTGCAAAATAATAATAATTAAAATAAAAGAATGAAAAGTTTTACCTCTAAATTTTGGGTTTATCAACAATAGGATTCAACTTTCAATTCGCAACAAAATACTTCACTAATTTTTGTTAGTGTTTAAAATGCCTAATACCGCTAAAATACATAGGCATTCCATTGGCTTCACAATAGGCTATAGACGCATCATCTTTAATAGAACCACCGGGTTGTATCACAGACCTGATGCCCTCTAAACGCGCTATCTCCACGCAATCTGGGAAAGGAAAAAATGCATCGCTGCTCATGGCTGCATCTGCCAATTTAAATCCAAAAGCATGTGCCTTAGCAATGGCTTGCTTTAAGGCATCTACCCTCGATGTTTGTCCGCAACCTATTCCCAACAACTGCTTGTTCTTCACAAGAACAATGGTATTAGATTTGGTTTGCTTGGCAATCTTATCTGCAAATAACAAATCTGCAATTTCTTCCTTGCTTGCGGCATGTGAAGTTACGGCTTTTAAATCGCTTTCCTTCAATATTCCTAAATCTCTGTCCTGAACCAATACACCGTTGAGTACAGATCTGATGGTTTGCGAGGCAGGCAAGGTTCCTTTTTGAACCAATAAGATGCGGTTCTTTTTGCCCTTTAACAATGCCAAGGCATCTTCATCGTAGCCCGGCGCAACCATTACCTCTAAAAAGATTTTGTCCATTTCAACTGCGGTGGCTAAATCTACGGTGCGGTTCAACGCAATAATTCCGCCAAAAGCACTTACTGGATCGCCAGCCAATGCGTCCTTCCAAGCCTCTAAAACCGATGCTCTTGAAGCTACACCACAAGGGTTATTGTGCTTAATGATGGCAACAGTTGGCTCACTAAAATCTGCCAATAAATTAACTGCTGCATCCACATCTAAGATGTTGTTATAACTTAATTCTTTGCCATGTAATTGGTTCAGAAAGTCTTTTAAATGTCCAAAGAAAAATCCCTTCTGATGCGGGTTTTCGCCATATCTTAAGGTATGTCCATGGTCGTAAGAAACTTTAAAAGCAGGTAGATTTGACCCGCTGTTAAAATAGTTGAAAATAGCGGTATCGTAGTGTGAGGTTACCTGAAAAGCATTTGCTGCAAAATGTTTACGTTGCTCTATGGTGCTTGCACCATCTTGTTCGTTTAACAATGCTAATAACTGAGCATATTGTTGCGTATGCGAAACAATTAAGGAATGTTTAAAATTCTTTGCTGCTGCACGTATCAATGAAACGCCGCCAATGTCAATCTTTTCAATAATCTTGCTCTCATCGGTGGTAGAGGCCAGGGTCTCTTCAAAGGGATATAAATCTACCATCACCAAATCAAACAAGGGAATTTCGTATTGGGCAACTTCGGCCAAATCTTGCGCCAATTCTCTTCTAGCCAAAATGCCACCAAAAACTTTTGGGTGCAATGTTTTTACCCTGCCTCCCAAAATACTTGGGTAGCTGGTAAGTTGTTCCACAGCATGAACTGGAATTCCTAACTTCTCAATAAACTCTTGTGTACCGCCAGTGGAATAGATGTTTACTCCTTGTTGGTGGAGCTTTTGGGCAATGGGTGCTAAGCCATCTTTGTAAAATACTGAAATTAAAGCGTTTGAGATTTTATTGGGAGATTCCATGTGTGCGTATTAAAAAGAGCTGCAAAGGTAGTGAACCTAAACAAGAAATAACTAGCACAAACAATAAAATAGTGAAAAATTATCAGAGTTTTTTTAGCACCTCTTCTATCACCTCAGGCACATGCTTTTGTTCAAGCAAATGAATGTATTTAGCAATATTGTCAGCATCGTCGCTTTGGTTCAGACCGTGGGTAAATTGAGCTATTACTGCACCTTCATCATAATGTGCATTTACCCAATGAATGGTTATGCCTGTTTCTGTTTCACCTGCGGCTTTTACGGCTTCGTGTACATGGTGACCATACATGCCTTTGCCACCATATTTGGGCAATAAAGCGGGGTGTAAATTGAGCATGTTTGGATAAGCTTCAATAAGGTAAGCTGGAACTTTCCATAAGAAGCCTAGAAGCGCAATCAGCGTGGGTTTATAAGGTTCCATGCTTTGCAAAAAAGCCGCTTTATTGGCAAAAGTTTCTTTGTTAAAAAGCACCACTGGCACTCCAAAGGCTTGCATTTTTTCTATCACACCTGCATGGGGATTGTTGCAGAACAAAGCGCTAACAACCACCTCATCGTGGTCTTTAAAATATTGGCAAACATTTACTGCATTGCTGCCGCTGCCGCTCGCAAAAATTACCAGATTTTTCTTCATTAAAATCCCAATTCTTCAATAAATATTTTGCGAAACAAAGTGTCCATATTGGTATTGCCATTAAAGCGTTCCATGGGCAAGCTGCTCACCACAAAATTGGTCTTTTGAGTGCCCACAGAAAAGCGTTTGGCAATCACTGCCGATTTTCCGGTCCAATCGCTTGGTGGCAATCCTGTTTTGCTTTCAATAATGCCACCATAATACACAGAATCGTAGCCCACAGAGGGGGTGCTGCTGGGTATTTCAAACGGACGAGCACTTGCAATAATGGCAGTAGATTTTAACGTTGGCCATCCCATTTTTACGGGCTGAACCAAGGCATTTATATTCACCCTAAATACCGAGCCAGCGGGTGGATTAATCAAACTTTTTATGGGTGTCCAATCTAAGAAATTAGAAAGTGGATCAAAGTTAGAATTGATTGCCACCGCCATAAATAAATTGCCTCCATTGTTAAAGAAATCGGTAGTGGTACGTTGCCCATAAGAAAAAGAAAAACTTGCATCATCGCCAAACCATAGGATCTTTTTAAACAAGCCAAAGGTCTTATTTTGCGCCAAAAAATCGGGTTGC